>NZ_MPBM01000035.1:0-18033 GCF_001907715.1 Pseudomonas sp. BTN1
AAAAGCAGATCAAGAGCGACTCGCTTCGCATCGTGGTTACCGTCGGCTGCTATCGCAGCAAGCCACACAGCGTTATCCGGTTTCGTCAAGGAAGCCCCGTTACTTACCGGGCGTCAGGGTCAACCTTGTCTTGCCATACACCTTTTCAAAGTTCTGCGGCTGCATCGGAAAGCTCAGGTATTGCGCCTTCAACGACGGGTCGATGCCGCTGACATAGTTCGGGCTGGCCGGGTTGCCGGATTGGCCGATGCCGCCCTGGCCCATCATCGGTTCCGCCTGGCCGAAGTCGATGATCATGCGCAGCGCCGACACCTGGGTCGCGTTGAAGTCCTGGCCCCAGCTATAGGGCGCCGGGTTCAAGGTGTTGTGGTCGCCACCGCTGGCAAAGGGGCCGCGGAGGACCTGGCCGCTGGTGTTTTTCCATGTGGTGCTGTGCAGTTTGCCCCACTGCCAGGCCTTGTGGTCGGCGCCCAATTGGCTGTCGCCGGTAGCGATGGCGGCGGCCAGGGTACGGGCCAGGATCGCGGGTTTGTCTTCTTTTTGCGGTGTACGCGTGTCATCCCAGAACGGGCTGTCTTCACGGCCCAGCAGATGGTCGGCGATGGCCGAGTAGGACAGGCTGGCGTTGCTGACGAAGGCTTTCCAACTGGCGCTGTTTTCCGGGCCGAGTTTGTCGAGGAAGATTTGCCGGGCGCTTTCTTGCAGAAACAGTTCATAGATCGCCGCGTCAGCCGAGGTGGTTGCCAGCCGACCATCGAAGGCCATCAGGCGCTCCAGTGCTTCGCGGGCCTTGGCACGCTCCGCTGCCGGCAGGGCCTCGATGGCCTGCTTGAGGGGCTGGGCCATGCCGGGTGCCTGGAACATGCCCTTGAGCTTGGCGGCGAAGAGGGTGGTCTGGTCGTATTGCATGGCAATCAGGCTGCGGCTGTCATGCGTGCCGGCGTTGGCCAGTTGCGCCAGGCGTTCGCTGCGCTCCGGTGCATCCCAGGCGTTGGACAGTTGCATACCGTAGCCACGCGGCGCGGTGCGCTGGTTGGCGGTGCCGATCCAGCCTTGGGCCGGGTCCTGGTCGTACGGGTGCAACATCGCGTCGGCGTAGCCGTCCCAGTCAAAGCGCGTGTCCCAGCCCGGCGATGGCAACAGGCCTTCGCCTTCGCGGCGGTTGGGGAAGCGGCCGGTAACCTGCCAGCCGATGTTGCTGGCGTCGGCGAAGATCATGTTCAGGGCGATGGCGCGAATCTCGCGGGTAGCATCCGAGGCCTTGCCGGCGTTTTGCGCGCGGGACAGGTCGAAGAACGCATCCAGGCTCTTGTCGTCCTTGAAGTCGGCGGTTTGCAAGGCCAGGCCAAGACCGCTGGTGAGCGCCTGGCTGCTGTTGAGCAGGGCGCCGTGGCGGGTTTCGTACACCACTTCGCGAATCGAGCGCTGGCCCTTGATGAAGAAGGTTTCGTTGCGCACGCCGGCCGGCAGCCATTTGCCGTTGTTCTCGTAGTACAGCGCATTGCCCTGGCGTTTGACCTTCTCGAGGAACAGGTCCTGGGTGTCGCCCTTGACCGCGCTCATGCTCCACGCGACCTTGCCGTTGAAACCCGACAGCAGGGTCGGCAGGCCGGCAATCGAAGCACCGACAGCCTGGTATTTGGGCGCACGAATCTGCACGTAGTTCCACGGCGACGGTGCTTGTGGCTGCGCGGCGATGTCGTTGGCCAACAGGCTCTTGCCGCTGCGGCTGCGTTGCGGGCCAATGGCCCAGTTGCTTGAGGTGGTGACGCCCAGGGCATTGAGGCTGCGCAATTGCTGGCCCACCGTCTCTAGCCCGGCGAGGCCGGTGATCTGGCTCAGGTTGACGCCTTTGAGCTTGTCGGCTTCGGCCAGCGGGACGGGTTCGTCCGGTGCGCTTGGGGTGAGCCAGGCGAGTTTGTCGACGCCGACCTTTTGCGCCAGCACCAGGGACGAAAGCTCCTCCTGCAAGTTGCTCGACTGGCTGAAATTGAGCAGGCAGAACAGCAGCGCCGAATCTTCCGGCTTCCAGTACTCGGGCTTGTAGCCGCTCTGGGCCAGGTCCGTCGGCAACTTGTCGCGATAACGGAACAGGTAGGCGTTGACGCCTCGGGCATACACTTCAAAGAAGCGTTTGAGGCGCGGCGACGAGGCGTTGTACAACTCGCCAGCGTTTTTCTTGAGGTTGACCGCCCGCATGAAACGGTCGACGTCCAGCACTTGCGGCCCCGACATTTCCGCCAGACGGCCCTGGGCCAGCAGGCGCAGGGTGACCATCTGGGTGATGCGGTCGCTGGCGTGCACGTAACCGAGGCTGAACAGTGCGTCGTGGAAGGTGTTGCTTTCGATCAGCGGCATGCCTTGGGCATTGCGGCGCACCGACACATTCTGTGCCAGGCCCTTGATTGGCTGCACGCCAGCAACGGGCGGCAGGGTGTCCTGGGTGTTCTGGAGCTGGCAACCGGCCAGGCCCAAGGCACTGACCACTGCCGCGGCAACGCCGAACCGGGGAAGAAAATGTAAGAGGGCTGGCGAGGCCATGGCAAAGCTCCTGCGGGGGGTAGCGTCAGTAAAGGCGCTACGTTAGTGAGCGCGGCGAAACGACGCAAGCGGGAGTTTTGGGTTAAGCATTAGAACTTGAGTCAGGCGCAGACCTGTGTGGGAGCGGGCTTGCTCGCAAAAACAGTGTATCAGTCAGTGTCTGTATCAACTGACGGAACGCGTTCGCGAGCAAGCTCCCACATTTGATCGCCTGCAACCTTGGATCAAGGCTGGGGCGGGGGCCGCCGGCATTTTGATCTTCAGTACGGTTTAAGCGCCGTGGCACTTCTTGAATTTTTTCTCGCTGCCGCACGGGCAAGGATCGTTGCGACCGACGTCCTTCAACGCATTGCGCACCGGCTCTTGATGAGCGTGGCCGCAGTTCGGGCCGTGGACATGGCCGTGGTCGTGATCATGATCATGGTGGTCGTGATCGTGGTTGCAGTCAGGACCATGGACATGAGGTTGCTGTGTCATCGATGTTGCTCCGGAATAAAATCGCCGGGGATTATCTCGCCATTGTGTGCCACCTGCACGTCATTACCGATGAATAATCCGGTTTTCAGTTCGCCTTCCAGGCGATAAGGCACGGGCTCGTCGGGATTTTTCAACATCTGCACCACCTCGCGCACCTGCGGCCAGAGGTTGGTGCGCACCGAGACCTTGAAGAATTTATGACCGCGTGGCGGTACGGTCAGCCACTCGTTGGACTCGCCTTCGGTCAACACCAGGTTGCCCAGGCTGACCTTGTAGACCAGGCCGCGCACGGTCAGGTCGGCGTCGTCGCGGTTGTCCACGCGAAAGTACAGCTTGAATTTCTGTTCCAGCAGCTTGGCCCGTACCACTTCGACCTTGACCAGGGAAACGTGGGGTGGCGGCGCGTCGTCTTCGAACCAGGACGCGCAGCCGGTCAGGCCCAGGGTCAACGCCAGTATCAAGCTATACATCCGAAGCATGGCGTTATCCCCGTCGAGTCATTAGAAGTAGCTGGAACAGCACTTCTTGATATTGTGCAACAAAACACTACTAAGCCAGCTCAGCCGGCTGCCTGACCGAAATGTTGTTTGATTTTTTCTAGGACAGGTTCGGGGGCTGAGAAGCTGACCCTCCCTCCCTCAAGCTTGACCTCAGTCTGAGCAAGTTCAGCCTCATCAAGGAACCCTGCAAGCTTCTCTTGTGTGAGGCGCACGATGCTAGCATTTAGGTCGAAATCTCCACTTCTACGGATAGGCATTATCCAGGTGCTCCCAACGAGTGAGTCCTCAATGTAGCAGCTTTTTTTTCTTGCCTATTCAGGCCTTCGATAATCATTGGAGGCCCTCAAGCAGGCAACTGATGGCGGTTTGCAATGATTGGGGATAACCTCAAGAAGTTACACACGGAAGATAGCCGTTAAGGGGGCGTTATGAGGCGAGGTGAGGGTAATTGGCATGAGGCCATGGAGAATGCCGTGGAGTCGGTGGTGAATGAGATCAATGAGATCAAGAGATTTCAGCAGGACTGTGAGCGTGACAAAAATATCGCAATGATGATGCAGATGGCTGAAAAGCACATGACGCACTCAACCAGCTACACAAACCTCATTTTGCTAGCTGGGTATGCTGGATATTTTGCATTTTGGTCGACACTGGTTACCAAACTTCCAAGCTGGCTGTACGCCCTGAGTGGCCTGCTTGTTCTCCTGTCCCTCCTATTTTTCATCTCTTGGGAAGTGACCAAGATGATTTGGGGCACAATACATTTGAACCGTATCAATAAGATGATTATCAAGACGGTACGCGGTCCGAATGTCCTGCATATCATTGATGCGGCTTCGTCGTTGCACAATGTCAGGATCAACAAGCTTTGGCTGTGGTTCTTGGTGCCGACTATCGTATTTGGGATAGGGGCTGGGCTGCTGCTCTTGGGGTACTTTGCTGTAGAGATTTGGAAGACCGTTTTCTGACCTGAATACTGCCGCCGCCCAGATATAGAGTTGCGCTCTAGAGAAATCTTCAGTGGCTTCATCAAAAGTAATCGGTGAGAAGTCAGAGGCGCCGATGGGTTAACGAATAACCGTTGCTTCTCGCCCGCCGAATGGCAGGAAGCAACCGCCTGCACTCTTCATCAGGAATCGGACTTTCAGCTCTTTGCCTTTGGAGAGGTCGTATCCAGCCTGCTTGTCTGCGAAGTGCACCTGCAAGTCTTGCGTCCCTACATGGTCTACGTTCAATGACACTTCGTCGGACTCCAGTAACACGACCTGGCCGCTCCATGTCATCCAGCGGTCTTTGTACTTGGCGTTGAATATGTCGTCTTTCTTCTGGTCGCTGTAGGTGCTCTTGCACCCTACTTCAGCATTGGCCTGTGCGTAGCTGATGGAGCTATCGGGGTAGGTTGGAGCTGCTGGGGCGCTGGAGTATGAATGCTGAGAGGCAGATGAAGATTTGGACGTTGCAGGTGCGTCGAGCAGCCCTTTAAGCACAAGTCCACCCAAGCCTACCGCTAGGATGATACCGATTGTTCTGCTTCCAGCCATGACTCAATCCTTGAAATAAGTAGAGGCAGCGATGGTGGCAGATTGATGTGAAAGCTGTCTAGGTGGGGCGCATTTCCAAGCGATATCAAATCCCCGCCAATTTTTTTGGCCTCATGCTGACAGCACTTGAGTTTCGAGCCAGAAAAATAATAGCGTTAAAGCCAGAGCTATTAAGCAGCGAGCAGCGGCCTCAGCGAGAAAGGTCCAAGCGGAACCAAAAATAAGTTGGGCACCCCAGGTACAAGCTGCCTTCTGTGGGCGGCTGTGACGCTGTTAGTGATGTGTGATCAGGGTGTGTTAAGCAAGGTGTGGTGTTGTATCAGCGTATCTTGTTGGCGCTGTATGACGCTCTGTGACAGTTTGCTTTAACTACCTGAATCCAAGGCATGAAGAGGCCCGCTCGATGGCGGGCTACGTGTTCGCTGTCAAAGGTGAATGCTCGTTGCATTAGCTGGGGGTTTCGCACTCTGGTGTGCATGACGGTGTGAGCTGAAACCCTTACAGGACGTGGCCTGTGGAGGTATTACACTTCAATCTTTATTCCGGTATACACCTAGATGAAGGGGCCGGGGCGAATCTTTCAAGCTAGGTCGGGAGGGAGAGATTCAGGCGTTCCATCAGGCGCTTCACGGTCATGGGCCGGAACGAGCTTCCCCGTTCAGTCGTGATGCCTTTGGTGTTCAGGCACTTGGCGATAGCGGCCAAAGTTGGCTGACCATCGTATAAGCAAGCCTTCAGCTCAGCTTCCAATGCCTTTGCACGTATATTGGCGTTGACTGCCTTGGCTTGCACGGCTGCACCATTCCCCACAGCCCATGCGGCCATACGTCCTTTATCACGGTTGGCAATCTTCTGGCGAGCTTCTGCACCCTTCTGAGTGTCTAGGAGTGCGTCCTTTTTCAGTTCTGCCAATCCGTCCTTAGTGCGTTGGCGAATCTTGACCAACTCTTCTTCAGCCAGCAGGGACTTGATGTTGCGCACCAGACCACTGCCATGCACGTCCTCAGCTTCGATGAACTTAAACTTCTTTTGCAGGGTGATGAAGTGTGCGTGATCCCGTCCAAGCCTATCTAGACGGTGAACCACTATTGGGCAATTCAAACCTTTCGCCATGGCGAGCGCTAGACGGCATTGGGGGCGTTCCAAAGGATCAATGGAGCCTGACACACCCTCATCGGTGAACTGGGCAACAATCTCCCAGCCGTTGGCTTCAGCAGCGATCTTGATAGCGGCAAACTGACCAGCAACGGAAAGTGACTGATCGTCGGTACTTACACGTGCGTAAGCCACTACCTGTTTCATCGTTCGCCCCTGCCATCGTTGGTGATGGGATCATCATAACATATTGCTGACGTTCGTCTACGAAGTGTTATGAGATGGGCGCGAAGTGCTGGTCGTGACAGTTGAGAACAACTCGCACTTGAAGTGGGATGTGAAAGGGTTGATAGAATTGTTGTTATGTGTTGGTTTTTGGCGATCTGTTGCGATTTAACCGCTGTAAGTGGCGAAAACCAATTCTTTGCGGAAGAGAAAGCAGATTGCTTAGTAGATTCTGCACCATCCAAGAGCGGCCAACTGGCACAAACCCGAAAACAAGAATCTTCACGCTAGGCTGCAAGCCAAGGAATACGGGCGCTCCACGGGTATAGAGTGATTTAGGAGCGAAAACAGGGATAGGTAGCTAGGTAGCCTGACGGCTGAAGAGAGGCATTACAAAATGTACCAAACAGTTCATTACTAACGTAATGGAGATGGTTTTCTGAATGTTTTCTGAAGTTATTACCCACAATAATCAAAGGGTAATAGAGTTGACCTCACGGTCCGAAGGGGGATGGAACTGTGTCGTAACCGACACGGGGCACTATTCAAACAAGATCAACAGCAGAAGCTTTTCGCTCTGTGGTGACATGTTATGTGTATGGCGGGGTGTCAGGTGTTCGTGTGGTGGTGCAGACATCGTTTGCTTCGCAGACGCAATTCCGTTGGAGCGTAAGCCAACGACAAGCGTTAGCTTATAGTATTTTACCATTTTTTCAAGGTGTTTCGATAGTCTTAGGCTATAGGTGTCAGATTAACAGCGAGGTTGGGCGTGTGTGAGGTGGCTGCCCCCCTGGCGGGCACTGACTGGTATCACGCTCTTGGCAGGATAACTTGCAGAGGGTGAGTCGCTGTAGGCCACGTAATCCGTGCCCTGTGGGGGTATACCACTTCAATCTTCATTCCAAGATAAGAGCACCTACATTGCCCCTCATCGGTGCTCAGAATGCGACTTCGCCGTTGGGCAGGATGGACCCGGACATTGGTACATGACGTTCCTTGGTCAGGTTGAGGCTCACAGGCGGCATCATGTACGGGATGAAGCAGTAATCAGCTTGGAAGCCTGAGCAGACATCAGTCTCAAGGGCTGCGAATTCCCAAGTTGCTTGACGTCTCTTTAGTGCGGCATCGCGGATTGCAGCCTTGGCGTTAAGTTGGATTTGACGCTGTGCAATCCTGTCAGCTCTGGCGTTTGTTGCGCGTGTTGGCGTCCTCAAGTCGAATTTCAGTTCGTCAATAACGTCATCAGTTTCAAGCTCCCCGTGTAGCACCCTGCTTAGAGTGGCTTGGGAGTCGGGCGAAAGATTGTCGTGGTGGTATCCATCATTGGTGTACTCACGGCAGATAGCGGCGTACTCATCCAGTTCTGGCCTGAACGCAGCATGACGAATCAGCTCTTGGATGAGCATTGAAGATGGCGATAGCTTCTCACCACGCATTAACGGCTTGAACTGCGCCTTACATTGAATGGTTTCAATGGCGGCAACCAGTTGGGGAGTCGTGGCGTTCTTGTCGCCTAGGAGGGAGATGAATGGAGTGTGAGATTCGTCGGCAGGGTCTACCAAAGCAAAGAGTTTCTTCAACGCTGCTGCACGTTGCGAGGGTGCCAGCTTGGCTTTCTTGCAGAACTCAGTGACGGTATCGAGGCCAATATAGGCGATGGCACGTTCCAGCGTGTCCTGATCGCTGGAAAGGATTGTGTTCCTGATGTTCATGTCAGAGCGACACATGAACACGCCTGCACTGTTGGTATGGGCGTTGGAGTGGGTACGGTTGAGTTTGGCAGGCAGGACGATAAGGTTTTCTGCACACAGCATTCCAAGAGCGTATTCGTGCTGGACGGGCGCGATGTGACCAACGTGGAACGGGTCTGTGCGTTTACCGTCAGCGGAGATAGTTGGGCCAGTCAGGACGTTGGCAACCAAGCGCGTGCGAACAACGTTATAAAGAGCTTCCAAGGCTTCGACACTTCCCACCAGTTGATCCAGAACATGGAGAGTTCCAGCACGTTGCACTTCCTTACTGATGTACACCATGAAGTGGTTAGTCTTGGGAATCTCGTATGTGGATTTACGCTTGGTGATGATGTGCTTCGCTGTCTGGCAGTCTGGACGGCAATACACCTTGCGGCTGTCAGTTGTGGAGAACTTAGATTTGCAGGATGGGTTCTTGCAGGTGCGACGGTATTGCTTATTCGATGTTGCCTTGATCATTTGTATTTGCTCCAATCAGGATTGCGGGAAGTGGGTTGTTTGCCATGAACGTGTGGCGGCACGAGTTGTTGCAGAACGGGCGGATTCGTTTGCTAACGAATACATGGCCGCAGTTCTTGCAGGTGCAGATTTTCATAGAGATTTCTCCATTAGATGTATTGGATGGTTGTTTACAAAGGTACGGCATATGCAACTAACGAGCACGGAAGCCCGCCAGAAGCGTTCTGAGATGCGCTATGTGGTTGGGCAATACGGTAGTAACACTCTAAGCGTAAAGACTTGCAGAGGGCGCTGTGGGTTGTTCAGGTGATGTACTAGGCGGGGTGTTTCGGAGGGCAGGAAAACTAATTAACTTCCACTAATAATGGTAACACCGAATCTTCACACGTCAATCCATTTGAGTAACTTCCTGTGAACATATTCACTTGCCGTATCTCGTTTTCAGAATACGCACTGTGATATCAATGTCAGTTTCTTGTGGTACTTCTGGAGCTTGGTTGGCTTCGTCGTATGCCATGAGAAGCTCTGACTGTTTCTGAAGACGGATAAACTCTTTGGCGTAACCAATAGAGTCAACATCACCCATTCGTTTTAGAACAAGCTCACGAAACATTCTGTCTGAGTTTGGGTAGATTCTCTGTAGATCGTTGATACGGACGTCTCGGGTTATTTCTACAATGGTTCTCATTGTTTCGCCTCATTAAATGTTATACATGGTTTTTGCGTCACGCTTGAACTGAGCTTCGCTAGCTCCAACGTCAAGACAGCGGATAAGGTGGGGGATAAGGTCAGGAAACATGTATGGGACATGGTGGCCGAAACTGTCTTCTAGGTAGCGGTATGCAGCTTCGTGCTGGTCGTATTGCTTGTTGATCTGGTTGTAAGCCATTTTCATTGCTTGATTTCTCCTTGAGTCTGTAAAGGATCGTTGCACAGTGATTTGTCATTCTCTCGCTGGCAGATGATGAGGGCCAAGAGTCTTGTCGCTTTAGATACCTGAGTTATTGTTTCAAGAAACTTGTTCTGAGATTCGACAATCCGGTTGTCCGTATACTGTCGTGATTGCATTATCATCACGGCTGTTTCTTTAGCTAAAGCTTGTTGGGATTCATAGGTATAGATGGTGAAGATCAGGATGAGCGACAGAACCACCACCCTGAATAAGTTGATGAGGGCTGTCATTAGTGTTCCGTTATCGTAGTGGATAGAAAGAGGGATTTGCATCCCTCAGTTATTGTCGCTCTGCCTGCTGTGCTCTGGCGTTGCTAAGAATGTTACGCACTGCATCGGCAGATAGGCCGGGAATCTTACTCTCAAGCATCCCCACCTCAGACCTAACCTTAGTCATAAACTCTTGGGCATCCTTCTCAGTTGCACTTCCAGCAATCGTAACGTCGATTTGGTTAGTCACTGTGATTGGCTGGTTGAACGTCTGGCTTGGGCTGGCGTTTTGCTGCATACCGCTGTTAGAAGTTACAGTGTCCTGCATTGCCTTGAACGAATCTGTCAGACTTGGCAACAAATGGCTTTGAGGCCACTGGTAGTTGAGCACCTTATCCATACCTGCTTTAGGCATCAATCCAGAGGCGGTAAGGTCAGGAAGTTTGTATTGAGCGCCAAGAGACATATCACGATCTTTACGTGCTTGAGCATTACGCTCTGTCACTCCAAAGATTCTGTCCAAGAAGTTATCGTAGAAGCCCTTGCTTCGATCCCCGATTGGATCAACTTTCTGATGCTCGGGAGTGTCGAACAGGTTTACAGGGGCTGGCATGTCGGCTGTGGTCATCCGGTCGGCCATCTGCTGTCCCTCAGACTTCTTGCTGCCATCCATATTACGTCCGAACATGAACCTCAGTAGACTAGTCTGGGCGTTGGTTAGACCTTCATCGAAACCTTTGAGTGCCACGCGGGTAGACTCAAGGTCTGTATTAACATCTTGCCAAGCCTTGACGTTGTCCTTCATGACTTGACTCAAGTTGGCATCCGTGTTGACCGAGTTATCGTTTAGATACTTCTGGTTATCTGCCTGAGCCTGAGTATAGGTTACTGTCTTCTTGCGGTCCTCAAGCATTCCTTGGTTTTCCTCGGCCATCAATTGGAAGGCACGTTCATACCAACTGTACTTGACACCATCGCCCCCCTTCAAACCTTTGTTGAGAGCTTGACGCGCTTTAAGCGGGTCTTTGATTTCCTTTTCTTCTCCGTAAGCACGGGCAAGGTATGGAGCCATCATTGGCATTCTGTCATTGATAATGTCGTAGTCTTGCTTATTGCCTGTACCGTCAGACGCCATCTGTCCAAGTTGCTTGTTCAACTCTTTCGCATCGTCTTTACTCGCCCCGCTGATAGCAAACACCTGTTGACGAAGTTTGTAGTCTTTCATAATTCCGTCAGGTTTCTTACCATAGGCAAGTTGGGCCATCACGAAGTTACGGAAGTCTTTTGCACTGTCATTGTCAATGTTGGTGCCACTGTCGTTAGCGGCCTTGATGTACTCGTCTCGCCACATCTTCTGTTGAGCTGGATCACGACTGATAGCGGTGAAGTTTGAGTTAAAGGCTTCTGCACCTTTGACGCTTTCTTTCCGTTCATCGACGCGTTCCCCGAGTTTACCAATTAGGCCATTCAAGGCAGACACTGCAATGCCAATACCGCCGATCATCCCGCCAAGGGCCAGGACGCCGCCGATACCAGACCCGAACATTCCGCCATTTGTTGGCGCCGGTGCGTTCTGACGGGCTTGCCAAGCTTGATGACGCTGCTGTGCCCATTGGAATCGTTGTGCACTTTGGGTGCTGCCTTGGTTCTTTTTGGCTGCTGTTTGGGCTGCTGCTGCCTGTTGAGTGGCTGCGCGTTGAGCACGAATGTGAGCTTGCTGCTGGGCGTGGTTGATTTGCTGCTGAACACGTTGCAACTTACCTTGGCTCATCAAGTGGGCGTTATTCGCCTTCTGTGTATTGGCTGCTAGTTTCTGTTGGATTACTTGGAGTCTGGTTTGCTTGGCGACAGATGCCGTCAAAGCGTTCTGCGTTGCTAGCTGGCTCTTTGATGCTGCACCACCTGCGTTAACACTTGCTGCTGCCTTGGCGGCAACGATAGCTGCATCTTTCTGGCTTTGCAGGGACACACCGATAAGTTGGTTATGTGCCTTTGTACCTGCGAAGCGCAATTTCTGCTGAGTTAGTTCAGCGGTGAAGGTCTTGCGTTGCTGATTACTGAGAGCGGCTTCTGCACGACTCTGACGCTTGAGGGCTGCGTCCAGTTTAGTCTTGGCCTTATCGATTTGTGACGTATCAATCTTGAACTTAAAGCCTTTCGCCATCTGAACGGAGAGTCTTCCATAATCTTGGGCAAATTGGCGGAGTTGTTTGTTTGCATTCTGCATCATCAGATTAAAGCGTTGGAACCCAGCACTTTCTACGTTGAACCTCAGCGTGCCCGTTAGGCGAGCAATTTCTTCGTTCATTGACATTCTTATTTATCCTTGTTGAGGGGCGACGAGTCCCTCTGATTAACGAGCGTGGAGCAGAGTATCGTTCTCTGTGATGAACTGGCCGCGACCCCGGTTATCGAACTCTCTGGCAAGGTCGGCTCTGAGTTGAGCTAGACGCTCTTCTTCTCTATGTTTAACCTCTGACTCAATGAATTCAGCACGATCCTTCAGTTTCTGTGCTTGTTTGTTATGTACTTCCACTTCTTTCGAATAGTCTTGTTCTGCACGTTCGACGATGAGAGGTAGATAGGTTTCGAAGATATGAACGGGTGCAATCGCAGTGAAGGCCAATGGAACCTGAGGGGCCACCATCAAAGCAGGCGAATTATGATCAAGCTCCCAACCTTCAGCGGAAAGTTCAGCCCATCTAGTAAGGGCTTCGTGTGTAGTTCTGAAGTAGAAGATTGTACGGCCTGTAGGATTGCGGCTGCCCTCATGCTGAGCTTCTGCATATTTTGCACGGTCTAGTGCAGCTTGGATGTATTCGGCTTGCTCAGTCTTCAGGATTCTTCGAAATTGGTCTGGTGCGTATGTTGTCACTTGGATTCTCCAGTTGGGATGAGTTTAATTGTTTGGTAAGCGGTTGTGGTTGCCTGACAGATGCAGGCTATTGAGATGGCAGAGCTGCACATGCAAAAAATGGCTAGCATTAGAAGCCATCGGCCAGAATAGAATTGGCAGAATCGACACCAAATAGCTCTCGGACTTTGTTAGCGATACGGTGTTTATGTTCTAGAAGTGCAGCACTTACGGCCAGTTGTTCAGGCTGTTGCTTCTTGGCTTGAATTTCTTCAGGTGTGCGATGCCCACGTTTAAATGGTGGTTGTAAGCATGGAATCTCTGGCGCCGGTTCATGAGGCTGGATGATCACATTGATTATGATGTGGTCGATATTAATGTTCATTGGTTTTCCTTTATGATGAGTTTGGGGATGGGTAATGCTTAAGCAGCTTGTGCTTCTGGGGTTAATTGCTCGGCAAGCTTGCGGTCTCGTCTCCACAACCTCATAAAGCAAGCGTGAGAACAGCAGCGGCGTTTAGATTTGTGTTTGGTGATGACTGGTTTATTACAGCAAGCACAGTAGGCAAGCAGGGATAGCGACATAGTGTGTCTCCTTGGAGTGGGATGTGAGGATTCTTTTCAACGGGCAAAAAGATGCCAGCAAGTGAGCTGGCTCAAGGATGCAAATGATAGTTGGAGGATGTCTCAAGAGCATTGTATTAGGCGTCAGTAGGCGTAGCAGTTACTGACGGAACTGTCATCAAGCTTGTGGAGAAGCCCCTACGAATCGAGGAAGTGATGAGAGAAATTAGAGCAGTGTTCGTCGCCAAGACTGCAAACTTGTGGAAAGGTATCCTGTAACCTTGCGACTGGGTGCAACCACATCTGCTGTCTATAAGGAGGACTGAGTAGATGAAGCTACAGGGAGGTTTGTAACGGTACTGCCCCACAGACTACCGTTGGAGTCCTGACTCAAGCTTAATAAGTGTGGGTAAGTTGCATCGTCCATTTGCAAGAGCGATCAACGTATGCTTGATTACGACACCGGAGGCGAAACGAATGTCGTGATCAAAGAGGGGATTCTGGGGAAGCAGAGAAGTTGTAGATAACAATCGCTTCCTACACTTATATTGTAGCACGTTTCTGCCCCGCGTCAAGCGAAAGTTTCACTTTTAGTTGCTTTGTGATGAATTAACTGCTAGGCGGTTTGAGCTGCGAAAGTGTACTGATGGCTGATCTTTTCCACGCGACTTAGTACGTGTCGGACACAGGTTTATGCTTTATCTAAGCGAGTTTGGAGGGCTTCGGAGCAGGGTGAGGGTAGTTGCGGCTCTACAAGGTTTAAGCGTTCCTGTATAGCCTGTGGAGGGCTTCAAGCGGGCTGGTTACTTTCGCCCGCCTGCATTTCGTTTAGCAAGGTCTGCTTCCATATCGGTTATTTCACCCTGAATCACTTGTAGGTCGAGTATATCGTCAGTCAGTGCTCCAAGGCGTATGCTGACGCCTTTGTGTCGCAGGTAAAACAGCAAGGAAGACCCCTCACTAAATGGGGCGGGGATAGCGTTGTCCGCGCTGACCCAATACACCTCATTAGTTCTGCCAAACTTACTAACAAAAATGAACAGGCCAAGTCTCTTGATGAGGTTGTTGGCCGCTGCCCTGCCTTCGAACGTTACAAGGTCGAGCTTTTCAAAGAAGTCGTCCTTGCTTATCACCCTGTCCGCCACCAACTGTTCTGAGAGGGTTGCACGCTCATCTTCGAGGGCGGTGATACTGGATTCCAGTTCGCTGAGTAGCTTTGCAGTGATGCGAGACGGGAATTCAGCGTGGGAATCTTCTGCTTCGTCCTGACGTGCTTTGAGTTCAGAAATACGGCCTTCGATGACCTGTAGCGATTTTCGCAAGCTGCCTGAACTGTCTTGCACCAGCGACAGGCTATCGACTTTGGCTAACAACTCTTTGAAGACAGCCTCAGAGCGAGGGGCGCTGATGATGCCAGCGTCACACATACCCTTTGTCGTCTTGGAGCACTTGTAATACTTACGGCCATGCTGGCCTTGTAGGTGCATGGCTGAGCCACATTTGTAGCAGTTGAGGATGCCAGCGAGCACGTTGAAATTGGCGGTGGTGCGTGTGACTGTATGTCTCTTGCGTGACGTGCGGGCGGCATGGGCCAGGTAGAACTCATCCTCACTAACGACAGCCGGGAACTGTCCTTTGATAGGGTCGCCGTCTGGCTTACGTTTTCCGTCTATGAAGATGTGCGGTTGGTACTCTCCAAGGGTCGTCCTGCTGTCGAGGATGTGACGCACGGTTGAGAAACCCCAGAGGCCAGAGGTGTTCTTACGACCTGCACTGAATGAGGGGATGCCTTCCTGATTCAGCGTCGCTGCGATGATCCTAGACCCATGACCCTTGGTGGAGAGGTCAAAGATGCGGCGAACTACAGCCGCCTTCTCAGAATTGAGAACATACGCCTCGCCATCGGCTGACATGTCCAGCCACAAGGGACGGAGCTTACCCAAAGGTTTGCCGGATTCGCGGGCGTCCTTCTGCTTGTTTCTCCAAGCTGACGAAACACGCTTCCCCTTGGTGGCGCTTTCTTCATGTGCACGGGACATGGTGATGATCGAGATGATCAGATCAATTTCGTTGTAGTCTCGGGTGTACAGACGCTTATCCGTGCTGGTGTAAACGTTGATGCCTTTGGCGAGCAGGTCGAGGAAACGGGGGAGGGCGTCACGTACTCGCTCCCGTGAAAGCCGATCCAGAGACTCAACTACCAGATAGCTGCCCGCTGGAATCGTGCCGTCTTCAACGTAGGTCAGGAATCGGGCTAGCTCGCCCGTGTCGTCAAGATGCCTACCTTTGTACGCGCTGCGACCGCTGTCAAAGAAAAGGTAGTCGCGGGCAGCGGCCATCTCAAGGTCGTATTCATCGCAGAAAGCTTTCGCTGCCCTAACCTGTCTGGTGTAGCTGTCGCCTGCTGACTGCTTTGCACTGCTGAATCTGATGTAGCTGAAAACCTTGCCCATTCTGAAGACTGCCTTACCTGTGGTCTTGTAGGTAATTGTGGCAGCACTTCTTGAATTTCTGCCCACTGCCACACAAACAGGCATCGTTACGTCCGGCCTTCACTTCTACCGTAGGGTCGATGAAGTACCAGCGCCCTTCATTCTGTACGAAAGAAGACTGCTCGCGGTGACTATGTTCACCGGTAGCGTCATGCCAGCGCGCGGTAAAGGTAACAAAGGCGTGTTCCGGCTGGCCGCCGAACACCTCGGAGCTTTCAACCTCCAGCCCCAGCCAGGTGCTCTGGGCACTCCAGGCGGCAATGGCGTCGCGGTCCAGGCCGGCCTGTTGCGCAGGCAGCGTAGTGGCGACCAGGTAATCGACCAGGCCCAGCACATAGGCGCTGTAGCGCGAGCGCATCAACGCGCTGGCACAGGGGGCCGGGTGACCGGCGTGATAATGGCCGCAGCAGGCATCCAGCAGATTGCCGCTGCCACACGGGCAAATGGATGTACTCATCGGGTTACCACCAATACTTTCCGAAGTTTTCCGGGTTGGCCCAGAAGCGGGCGTTGAGCCAGTCCGGCACCTGTTTATAGTCAAGCAGATCATAGGTAAACAGCGTGAGTACCTGATCATCGCGTTGGAAGCGTTCACCGGCTTGCAGGGCCAGGGAGAAAAAGTCGGTGTCCTTCCAGTCGCAGGCACTCAGGTCGACCAGCACCGCAATGCGGCTGGCGTTGAGGTTACGAATGCCACCGAGCAAGGTCAGGCCTTGGGGTTTGGGCAGGTGCTCCAGGCAGTCGACCACCAGCGCGAGGTCAAAACGCTGCACCGCGAGGTCTTCCGACAACGGCCCTGGCGCGGCATAGAACACCTCGGTGTCCGGGTGCGCAGCTTTGAAGGCATCCAGCGCCGGAAATTGGCTGGCGCCCACTAACAACAGGCGTTTTGGCCTGTGAAGGTCCAGCAGGGCCGCCAAGGCGTGTTGGGGCGTACGGGCAGAAATTCCAGCGGTCATTGCAGATCCTCGCATCAAGACCGTAGAGACTAGCGCGGCTAGGCGCGTGGGCCTAGAGCGCGACGGTCGATACCCACCGAGGCAGAACTGAAGTTTTTTGATCCTTCACTGGCAAATCGCCGGTAGAAGTCGTTACTGTGCGCTCAAAGAAAAATTTGAAAACACTCAGGAGCCCCATGATGCGTAAGGTTTTTCTGCTGGCCCTGTTGGTCAGCCCCGTTGCCCTGGCCCAGAGCGTCAGTGTCGAAACCAATTCCTTGATGCGCCTGCCCAGCAGCACCAGCGTGTTGCAGCTTGAACGCCTGGACGTAGCGGACTACGGCACCTTGCTGATTCCGGCCACTATCAGCCAGGTCACGGTGGATGAGCTGCACTTGGGGCGCGACGCACGCATCACCATTGTGCCCGGCAATACCGCCTTGCAAATGCAAGTGCGCGAGGCGCAGTTGGAGCACGGTAGCCAGATCACCTCACGGGGCGCCCCCGGCACCCACGAAAAACCCGCCAAAGCTGGGCGTGACCTGACCTTGCGCATTAACTCGCTGACTGCCCAAGCGCTGTCGGTGGATGCCCGTGGCGGCGCTGGCGCCCAAGGATATGCGGGCCTGGACGGTGCCAACGGCGTGGACCCGGGTTGCACCTGGGGCTCAGCCGGGCGCGGCTTTAATGGCGATAACGGCGGCGATGGCCGGCCAGGGGCGGCGGGCGCCCAGGTACGCCTGGAGTTGCCGCAGGCGTTCCCGGCTGAACAGATCAAGGTCTGGGTCGATGGCGGGCCGGGCGGCCTGGCTGGGGTGGCGGGTAAACCCGGCAAGGGCGGGCAGTCCAAGGGTTGCCTGGTGTACCGCGCGGACGGCGGCGAAAAGGGCCGGCCAGGGTTGGAAGGGCAACCGGGGCCGGCTGGGCCTGCGGGGTCTGTGACTATCCAGCGGCTCTGAGTCGCCTGGCCTGACGCTATTGCGGGCAAGCCCGGCTCCCACATTTGGAATGCATTCCAGTGTGGGAGCCGGGCTTGCCCGCGATAGCGGTGTAAGGCTCGCCTCAGAACATCGGCCGAGCCGAAGCCACCGCCACCACCACCAACCCCACGATCAAATTAATCCCCACCAACCTGCGAATCTGCCCCAGCGCAGCCGCGCCCGCCGGCCAATTTTCAGCCGCCACCGCGGCCTTCAGCTCCGGGAACTTCAACGCCTGGATGCGGATAAACAACGCCGTCATCACCAGATACAACCCCATCATTACCTGCACATAACGCGGCGCGGTCTCAAAACCACTGAAACGCAGTTGCAGCAAACCAATGCCGCTGATCGGCAAAAGCACCACCGCCACCCATACCCATACAAAAAAACGTTGAAACACATTTGCCCATAGCTTGAGCCGGGCAGGGCCCTCAAGCGCCGCCATGGCGGCG
>NZ_MPBM01000036.1:0-114880 GCF_001907715.1 Pseudomonas sp. BTN1
CAGGCACATGCTCGTTCCCACGCTCTGCGTGGTAACGCCTCCCAGGACGCTCCGCGTCCCGTCGCAAATGAAGGGGCACGCGGATCTTCAGAGCCAAGGTTGGATGTCGATCAGGCCTGGCATACCTGCATAGTTGCGCGCGCTGGAGTAACGCCAGTGTTCAGCCAGGTCCACATAGCCTCGCTTTATGGGGTTGTGATGGATGTAATCAAGCTTCTGGCGCATGACTGCCTCGCTGTAAACCAATTGCGCATGTGAGCCTTCCTGCCACAGTTGATAAACACGATCTGTCTTGTGTGCACGCTTGCAGAAACGCAGGCGCTGCAATACCCGCTCCGCGCCTTTGCTTTGCAGGTCGTCAATGATGGTTCGGGCGGTGAAGGATTTGAATTGGCTGACGCACTTTCCCAGATCTGGCGCTTGAGCAATAAAGTGCAAGTGATTTTCCAGGATGACGTAACCAAACAAGTTTAAAGCGTGGTTGCTTTGTTGATATCGCCAGCAATCCAGAAGATGGTCCACCAGGTAGTTGCAGGTGAAGAGGGGGAGCCATTCCATGACAGTGCAGGTGAGGAAGTGGGGTTTTTCGGGTTCGGTGATGACATAGCGGCTTCTGCCCACGTGTTCATCCTTGATTTCGGGTGGACGCGGAGCGTCCGAGGAGGCATTCCCACGCGGAGCGCGGGAACGATCATGATTCAGCGTCGCGTCGCAGGCCATGAATCTGCGACGCGGCGCTTAGGCGTCAACAGTTATTGGGCATAGATATGAACAACGAAGTGCTGGCCTGAGTTTGTCAATTCGTAGGCTTTGTCGTAGATGGTCAACGTTCTTGAGGGCTCCTGAATGGTGTCCCCGATCTTGGCGTGTTTCCTGAACTCGTCCCAGTCTATGACCGTGGTGCTAGTGCCGCCGCCGCTTTGCAGTGTGTTGCCATTACTTTGATATTCCATGATAAAACTCTCCATTGATGTGCCTTTGCGGCCGATTATTCGGCTGGCGATGAAACCCGAAAGGCGGCAGTTATCGCTGCGTTTTCCTTGCGGGTAACAAGAGGCTAGACAATGAAAGCGAGCTACGTAGCGGTCGGAAATATCAGAAAACAGTCTCGGCAATCGGCCAGTACCAACTGGCCGAATTCGTACGTTAAGCGTTCATTACTTTCCGAATATCGGCAGCCAATTCCCTCACACGCTCTTCCTCGGTATCCCACGCACACATGAAGCGCGCACCGCCTTTGCCGATGAAGGTGTAGAAGCGCCAGCCCTTGGCGGTCAGCGCTGCAATCGCGGGTTCCGAGAGTTGCAGGAACACGCCGTTGGCCTGTACCGGGAACATCAATTCCACGCCGGGAATATCCGACACCAGGCTGCTGAGCAATTGCGCGCAATGGTTGGCGTGGCGTGCATGCTTGAGCCACGCGTCATTTTCCAGCAGGCCCACCCATGGCGCAGAAAGGAAGCGCATTTTCGACGCCAACTGACCGGCCTGTTTGCAGCGGTAGTCAAAGTCTTCAGCCAGTTTGTGATTGAAGAACAGGATGGCTTCACCTACCGCCATGCCGTTTTTGGTACCACCAAAGCAAAGCACGTCGACGCCGGCTTTCCAGGTCAGGTCGGCCGGTGAGCAGCCCAGGAATGCACAGGCATTGGCGAAGCGTGCGCCGTCCATGTGCAGGTTCAGTCCCAGTTCCTTGCAGGTGGCGCTGATGGCGCGGATTTCTTCCGGGGTGTACACGCTGCCGACTTCGGTGGCCTGGGTCAGGGTCACGACGCGCGGCTTGGGATAATGGATATCCTGGCGCTTGAGGGCGATTTCGCGGATCGACTCCGGGGTCAGCTTGCCGTTCTCGGTACGGGCAACCAGCAGTTTGGAGCCGTTGGAGAAAAACTCCGGCGCGCCGCATTCGTCGGTTTCGACGTGGGCGGTTTCCGAGCAAATCACGCTATGGTAGCTCTGGCACAACGAGGACAGCGCCAGGGAGTTGGCAGCTGTACCGTTGAAGGCGAAGAACACCTCGCAGTCGGTCTCGAATAGATTGCGGAAACCGTCGGCGGCGCGGTGGGTCCATTCATCATCGCCGTAGGCGCGTTGATGGCCCTGGTTGGCTTGTTCCATGGCGGCCCAGGCTTCCGGGCAGATGCCGGAATAGTTGTCGCTGGCAAATTGTTGGCTCTTGTCGGTCATGGCCCGTTCCTGTGGTCGATGTTGGTGCGCACTTTACCCAAGATTGCCGGGGGCACGCACGCACTGTAAATGCAAAGTCGTTGGGGAATTATGCACGGTACTCACACCTTGCCTGTCGGACCTGTCCGAGATGGCGCTTTGGATCTGCTCAAGTGGCTGGCGCTGTTGAGTATGGTGCTCGATCATCTGCGCTATGTGGGGCTGAGCCTGGATGGGCTATACGTGCCGGGGCGTCTGGCGTTTCCATGGTTTTGCCTGGCGATTGCGGCCAATGTGCATCGTGTCCGTTACGTCCCAGTGACCGGCCATTGGCGCTACCTGGGTTGGTTGCTGTTGTTCAGCGTGATCAGCGAAGTGCCATATCGGCTATTTATCGAGGACGCCGATACGTTGAATGTGCTGCCGACTTTGGTGTTAGGTTTGCTGGTTGCCCGAGGTTGGCAGCAAAAGGCGCTTTTTGATCGAGGATTAGCGCTGTTAGCGCTCAGTATCGCGGGGGCGTTTGCGACACATTTGATGTTCGGTTTTTTCGGTGTGTTGCTGCCCGTGGCGATGTTGCTGGTGTTCAGTCGCCCTTGGTATTTCAGTGTGCTTCCAGGCTTGGTTTGTGTTGCCGCCAACCAATGGCAGATTTTGCTGAATAGCGGCACACCGGTGGCGCTGTTGGGGTTGGCAACATGCCTGATTGCGCCATGGGTGGGTTTGGTCTTGTTGCGACATGCCAAAAATGTCTCGCCACCAGCGATGCGGCGTTGGGCCTATGCTTTATATCCACTGCATTTCTTGCTGCTGCTACTCATCCGCCTGATCATCGCCTAACCCCTGTGGGAGCTGGCTTGCCTGCGATGCACACACCTTGGTCTGCCAGTTGCACCGCAGCGATGCCATCGCAGGCAAGCCAGCTCGCACACAAGCGTTTGCACATTCTTGAGTCCATGTCGTAAACGCACCTTTGCGTGGCGTGCGCAGGCATTTGGCCCGCACGCGCCAGCCCTACCATCGCATCAAAGGGCCCTGCGAGGGCCTCAACAATACGAAAGGCTGGGAGAGACGCGATGTTCAGCAAACAAGACCAGATCCAGGGATATGACGACGCACTGCTGGCGGCGATGAATGCCGAGGAGCAGCGCCAGGAAGATCATATCGAGCTGATCGCGTCGGAGAACTACACCAGCAAGCGCGTGATGGAAGCTCAAGGCAGTGGCCTTACCAACAAATACGCCGAAGGCTACCCGGGCAAGCGCTACTACGGCGGCTGCGAACATGTGGACAAGGTCGAAGCCCTTGCCATCGAACGCGCCAAGCAGCTGTTCGGCGCCGATTACGCCAACGTGCAACCGCACTCCGGTTCCTCCGCCAACAGCGCCGTGTACCTGGCGCTGATCAATGCCGGCGACACCATCCTGGGCATGAGCCTGGCCCACGGCGGTCACCTGACCCACGGCGCCAAAGTGTCATCCTCGGGCAAGCTGTATAACGCGGTGCAGTACGGCATCAACACCGACACCGGCCTGATCGACTACGACGAAGTCGAGCGCCTGGCGGTCGAGCACAAGCCGAAGATGGTCGTGGCAGGGTTCTCGGCCTACTCCAAGACCCTGGATTTCCCACGCTTCCGTCAGATCGCCGACAAGGTAGGCGCGCTGCTGTTCGTCGACATGGCCCACGTTGCCGGCCTGGTTGCCGCTGGCCTGTACCCGAACCCGCTGCCTTACGCCGACGTGGTCACCACCACCACCCACAAAACCCTGCGCGGTCCACGGGGCGGCCTGATCCTGGCCAAGGCCAACGAAGAAATCGAAAAGAAACTCAACGCTGCGGTATTCCCCGGCGCCCAGGGCGGCCCGCTGATGCACGTGATCGCCGGCAAGGCCGTGTGCTTCAAGGAAGCGCTCGAGCCCGGCTTCAAGGCGTACCAGCAGCAAGTGATCGATAACGCTCAGGCCATGGCCGAAGTGTTCATCAAGCGTGGCTACGATGTGGTCTCCGGCGGCACCGACAACCACCTGTTCCTGGTCAGCCTGATCCGCCAAGGCCTCACCGGCAAAGAGGCGGATGCCGCTCTGGGTCGCGCCCACATCACCGTCAACAAAAACGCGGTGCCGAATGACCCGCAGTCGCCGTTCGTGACCTCGGGCCTGCGCATCGGCACCCCGGCGGTGACCACTCGTGGCTTCAAAGTGCCGCAGTGCGTAGAGCTGGCCGGCTGGATCTGCGACATCCTCGACAACCTCGGCGACGCCGATGTCGAGGCCAACGTGGCCAAGCACGTGTCTGCCCTGTGCGCTGATTTCCCGGTTTATCGCTGAGCGCGGTTTTGGAGTAATGACTATGCAACGCTACTCAGGCTTCGGCCTCTTCAAGCACTCCCTCAGCCATCACGAAAACTGGCAGAAGATGTGGCGCACGCCGACCCCGAAAAAGGTCTACGACGTAGTGATCGTCGGCGGCGGCGGGCATGGTCTGGCGACCGCCTACTACCTGGCCAAGGAACACGGCATCACCAACGTGGCGGTGGTCGAGAAAGGCTGGCTGGGCGGCGGTAACACCGCGCGCAACACCACCATCGTGCGTTCCAACTACCTGTGGGACGAGTCGGCGCACCTGTACGAACACGCCATGAAACTCTGGGAAGGTTTGTCCCAGGACCTGAACTACAACGTGATGTTCTCCCAGCGTGGCGTGTACAACCTGTGCCACACCCTGCAGGACATCCGTGATTCCGAACGCCGCGTGAGCGCCAACCGCCTCAACGGTGTGGACGGCGAGCTGCTGAATGCCCAGCAAGTAGCCGACGAAATCCCGTATCTGGATTGCTCCAAGAACACCCGTTACCCCGTGCTCGGCGCCACCGTGCAACGTCGCGGCGGCGTGGCCCGTCACGATGCCGTGGCCTGGGGCTTTGCCCGTGCTGCCGATGCCTTGGGCGTGGACCTGATCCAGCAGACCGAAGTGATCGGGTTCCGCAAGGAAAACGGCGTGTGCATCGGCGTGGAAACCAACAAGGGCTTTATCGGCGCCAAGCGTGTCGGTGTGGTGACTGCCGGTAATTCCGGGCACATGGCTTCGCTGGCGGGCTTCCGCCTGCCGATCGAATCCCACCCGCTGCAAGCCCTGGTGTCGGAGCCGATCAAGCCGATTATCGACAGCGTGATCATGTCCAACGCCGTGCACGGTTATATCAGCCAGTCCGACAAGGGCGACCTGGTGATCGGCGCCGGTATCGACGGCTACAACGGTTACGGCCAGCGCGGTTCGTACCCGGTGATCGAGCACACCATCCAGGCCATCGTCGAGATGTTCCCGGTGCTGTCACGGGTGCGCATGAACCGCCAGTGGGGCGGCATCGTCGACACCACGCCGGATGCCTGCCCGATCATCTCCAAGACCCCGGTACCGAACATGTTCTTCAACTGCGGTTGGGGTACGGGCGGCTTCAAGGCCACCCCAGGCTCAGGCAACGTGTTTGCCGCCAGCCTGGCCAAGGGTGAAATGCACCCACTGGCCGCACCTTTTTCCATCGACCGTTTCCACAACGGTGCGTTGATCGACGAACACGGCGCTGCGGCCGTCGCCCACTAACAGGAGAAATTCCCTATGTTGCATATCTTCTGTCCTCACTGTGGCGAACTGCGCTCCGAAGAGGAATTCCACGCGTCCGGCCAAGCGCACATCCCGCGCCCGCTAGACCCGAATGCCTGCACCGACGAGCAGTGGGGCGACTACATGTTCTTTCGCGATAACCCGCGCGGCCTGCACCACGAACTGTGGATCCATGCCGCCGGTTGCCGCCAGTATTTCAACGCCACCCGCGACACTGTGACCTACGAAATTCTTGAAACCTACAAGATCGGTGAGAAGCCTCAGTTCACCGCCAAGGCCTCTGGAGAGAAGGTATGAGCCAGATCAATCGCCTGTCCAACGGTGGCCGCATCGACCGTAATAAAGTCCTGACGTTTACGTTCAACGGTCAGAGCTACAAGGGCTTTGAAGGCGACACCCTGGCCGCAGCCCTGCTGGCCAACGGTGTCGACATCATTGGCCGCAGCTTCAAGTATTCGCGCCCACGGGGCATCTTTGCCGCCGGCGCCGAAGAGCCGAACGCGGTGCTGCAGATCGGCGCCACCGAAGCCACGCAGATCCCCAACGTGCGCGCCACCCAACAGGCGCTGTACCAGGGCTTGGTTGCTACCAGCACCAACGGCTGGCCGAGCGTGAACAACGACATGATGGGGATTCTCGGCAAGGTCGGCGGCAAGCTGATGCCGCCGGGTTTCTACTACAAAACCTTCATGTACCCGCAATCGTTCTGGATGACCTACGAGAAGTACATCCGCAAGGCGGCGGGCCTTGGTCGCTCGCCCACCGAGAACGACCCGGACACCTACGACAACTTCAACCGTCATTGCGACGTGCTGGTCGTGGGCGCAGGCCCTGCGGGCCTTGCGGCTGCGCTGGCCGCTGCGCGCAGCGGTGCTCGGGTGATCATCGCCGACGAGCAGGAAGAGTTCGGTGGTTCGCTGCTCGATTCCCGCGAAAGCCTCGACGGCAAGCCCGCCACTGAATGGGTTGCCGGCGTCATTGCCGAATTGAAAGCCCTGCCGGACGTGGTGCTGCTGCCCCGCGCCACCGTCAACGGTTACCACGACCACAACTTTCTGACCATTCACGAGCGTCTGACCGACCACCTGGGAGACCGTGCGCCGATTGGCGTGGTGCGTCAGCGTATTCACCGCGTACGCGCCAAGCGTGTGGTGCTGGCCACCGGTGCGTGCGAGCGTCCGCTGGTGTACGGCAACAACGATGTGCCGGGCAATATGCTCGCGGGTGCGGTGTCTACCTACGTGCGTCGCTACGGCGTGGCACCGGGTAAAAAGCTGCTGCTGTCGACCAACAACGATCATGCCTACCGCGTTGCGCTGGATTGGTTCGATGCGGGCCTCACCGTTGTCGCGGTGGCCGATGCGCGCCACAACCCACGCGGGGCACTGGTTGAAGAAGCTCGCGCCAAAGGCATTCGCATCCTCACCGGCAGCGCCGTGATCGAGGCCCGTGGCAGTAAGCACGTGACCGGTGCCCGCGTGGCAGCCATCGACGTCAAGGCGCATAAAGTCACCAGCCCCGGCGAGTGGCTGGACTGCGACCTGGTCGCCAGCTCCGGCGGTTACAGCCCGGTGGTGCACCTGGCCTCGCACTTGGGCGGCAAACCGACCTGGCGTGAAGATATCCTCGGGTTTGTACCGGGCGAAGCACCGCAAAAACGCGTGTGCGTGGGCGGCATCAACGGTGTCTACGGCCTTGGCGATTCCCTCGCCGATGGCTTTGAAGGCGGCGTGCGTGCGGCCAGCGAAGCCGGTTTTGCCCCGGTTGAAGGCACGCTGCCAAAAGCCTTGAGCCGTCTGGAAGAACCGACCCTGGCGCTGTTCCAGGTGCCCCACGAAAAAGCCACTGCACGGGCGCCGAAGCAATTTGTCGACCTTCAGAATGACGTCACCGCGGCCGCCATCGAACTCGCGACCCGCGAAGGTTTCGAGTCAGTGGAACACGTCAAACGCTACACCGCGCTGGGCTTCGGCACCGACCAGGGCAAGCTGGGTAACGTCAACGGCCTGGCCATCGCGGCCCGTTCGTTGAACGTGACTATCCCGCAGATGGGCACCACCATGTTCCGCCCCAACTACACGCCGGTGACGTTCGGCGCCGTAGCGGGCCGTCACTGTGGGCATATCTTCGAGCCGGTGCGCTACACCGCCCTGCAAGCCTGGCACGTGAAGAACGGCGCCGAGTTTGAGGACGTCGGCCAGTGGAAACGCCCATGGTATTTCCCGCGCAACGGTGAAGACCTGCACGCCGCGGTGAAGCGCGAATGCCTGGCGGTGCGTGACAGCGTCGGCCTGCTGGACGCGTCCACCCTCGGCAAGATTGACATTCAGGGCCCGGATGCCCGCGAGTTCCTCAACCGTATCTACACCAACGCCTGGACCAAGCTCGACGTGGGCAAGGCGCGCTACGGCCTGATGTGCAAGGAAGACGGCATGGTGTTCGATGACGGCGTCACTGCCTGTCTGGCCGACAACCACTTCCTGATGACCACCACCACTGGCGGCGCCGCCCGCGTATTGCAGTGGCTGGAAATCTACCAACAGACCGAATGGCCAGACCTCAAGGTGTACTTCACCTCGGTCACCGACCATTGGGCAACCATGACCCTGTCGGGCCCCAACAGCCGCAAGCTGCTCAGTGAAATCACCGATATCGACCTGGACAAGGACGGTTTCCCGTTCATGACCTGGAAGGAAGGCCTGGTGGGTGGCGTGCCGGCACGGGTGTTCCGTATCTCGTTTACCGGTGAGTTGTCGTATGAGGTCAACGTGCAGGCCGACTACGCCATGGGCGTGCTGGAAAAAATCGTCGAGGCCGGCAAACAGTACAACCTGACCCCGTACGGCACCGAGACCATGCACGTACTGCGCGCCGAGAAGGGCTTCATCATCGTCGGGCAAGACACCGACGGCTCGATGACCCCGGACGACCTGAACATGGGCTGGTGCGTTGGCCGGACCAAGCCGTTCTCGTGGATCGGCTGGCGCGGGATGAACCGTGAAGACTGCGTGCGTGAAGAGCGCAAGCAGTTGGTGGGGCTCAAACCGATTGATCCGAATGTGTGGCTGCCGGAAGGCGCGCAGTTGGTGTTCGATCCGAAGCAGACGATTCCGATGAAGATGGTGGGTCACGTTACCTCAAGTTATGCGCATAACTCCCTGGGCTATTCGTTTGCCATGGGTGTGGTGAAGGGCGGCTTGAAGCGCATCGGTGAGCGAGTGTTCTCGCCGCAAGCGGATGGCAGCGTGATCGAAGCCGAGATTGTGTCTTCGGTGTTCTTTGACCCCAAAGGTGATCGGCAGAACGTCTGACACCTGATCGTTCCCACGCTCTGCGTGGGAATGCATTCCGGGGCGCTCTGCGCCCCAAGGGCGGACGCAGAGCGTCCATGGCGGCATTCCCACGCAGAGCGTGGGAACGATCAACAGAATTCAGAACAGGTGCTTTATGACAGCAGCCAATGTTTACCAACAACGCCCCACCACCGGCGCCAAGGCCGAGTCGTCGCTGCACCATGCCGACCTCGCCAGCCTGGTCGGCAAGGGCCGCAAGAATGCCGGCGTGACCGTGCGTGAAAAGAAACTCCTCGGCCATCTGACTATCCGTGGCGATGGCCACGACGCCGCCTTCGCCGCTGGCGTACACAAGGCCGTCGGCATTGAGCTGCCCGGCCCGTTGAGTGTGGTCTTCAAAGGTGAAACCAGCCTTCAGTGGCTCGGCCCGGACGAGTGGCTGTTGATCGTGCCGAGCGGTGAAGAATTCGCCGCCGAACAGAACCTGCGTGCCGCCCTGGGCGACCTGCATATCCAGATCGTCAACGTCAGCGGCGGCCAGCAGATTCTTGAACTGAGCGGCCCTAACGTGCGCGATGTGCTGATGAAGTCCACCAGCTACGACGTACACCCCAACAACTTTCCGGTTGGCAAAGCCGTGGGTACGGTGTTCGCCAAGTCGCAACTGGTGATCCGTCATACGGCTGAAGACACCTGGGAACTGCTGATCCGCCGCAGCTTCTCGGATTACTGGTGGTTGTGGTTGCAGGATGCCTCGGCCGAATTCGGTTTGAGCGTTCAAGCCTGAGGAATCGCCCATGAGCCGCGCACCCGATACATGGATTTTGACCGCCGACTGCCCCAGCGTGCTCGGCACGGTGGACGCGGTCACCCGCTACCTGTTCGAGCAGGGCTGTTACGTCACCGAGCACCATTCGTTCGATGACCGCCTTTCTGGCCGGTTTTTCATTCGTGTGGAGTTCCGCCAGCCCGACGGTTTCGACGAGCAAGCCTTTCGCGCAGGTCTGGCGACCCGTGGTGAAGCGTTTGGCATGATCTTCGAACTGACGGCGCCGAACTACCGGCCCAAAGTGGTGATCATGGTCTCCAAGGCCGATCACTGCCTGAACGACCTGCTGTACCGCCAGCGCATCGGCCAATTGTCGATGGACGTGGTCGCGGTGGTGTCCAACCACCCTGATCTCAAACCGTTGGCCGACTGGCACCAGATTCCCTACTACCATTTCCCACTGGACCCCAACGATAAACCGTCCCAGGAACGTCAGGTGTGGCAGGTGATTGAAGACACCGGCGCCGAATTGGTCATCCTTGCGCGCTACATGCAAGTGCTGTCACCAGAGCTGTGCCGCAAGCTGGACGGCAAGGCCATCAACATTCACCACTCGTTGCTGCCGGGCTTCAAGGGCGCCAAGCCCTATCACCAGGCGTACAACAAGGGCGTGAAATTGGTGGGCGCAACGGCGCATTACATCAACAACGATCTGGATGAAGGGCCGATCATCGCCCAAGGCGTGGAGGTGGTAGATCACAGCCACTATCCCGAAGATTTGATTGCCAAGGGGCGGGATATCGAAGGGCTCACATTGGCGCGGGCGGTGGGGTATCACATCGAGCGGCGGGTGTTCCTGAATGCCAATCGCACCGTCGTTCTCTAGATCGCTGTCGCAGGCAAGCCAGCTCCCACATTCCTGGATGTGTGAACCCGATCCACGGTGGGAACTGGCTTGCCTGCGATGAGGCCCTTACAAGCAACACAAGAAACAGCATCTGTACCCGAGCACTTAACGCGCTGCCCCAAGGGCAACGCAGTTCCATAAAAACAACAGCGAGGTGAAAGCATGTCTGGTAATCGTGGTGTCGTGTATCTCGGCAACGGCAAGGTCGAAGTACAGAAAATCGACTATCCCAAAATGCAGGACCCGCGCGGCAGGAAGATTGAGCACGGCGTCATCCTGCGCGTGGTCTCCACCAACATCTGCGGCTCCGACCAACACATGGTGCGCGGCCGCACCACGGCCCAGACCGGCCTGGTGCTGGGGCATGAAATCACCGGTGAAGTGATCGAGAAGGGCAGCGACGTAGAGAACCTGAAAATCGGTGACCTGGTCTCCGTGCCGTTCAACGTTGCTTGCGGGCGCTGCCGCTCGTGCAAGGAACAACACACCGGCGTGTGCCTGACCGTCAACCCGGCCCGTGCCGGTGGTGCCTATGGCTACGTCGACATGGGCGACTGGACCGGTGGCCAGGCCGAGTACGTGCTGGTGCCGTACGCCGACTTCAACCTGCTGAAACTGCCGGATCGCGACAAGGCCATGGAGAAAATCCGTGACCTGACCTGCCTCTCCGACATCCTGCCCACCGGCTACCACGGCGCTGTTACTGCCGGCGTCGGCCCAGGCAGCACTGTCTATATCGCCGGTGCCGGCCCGGTGGGTCTGGCGGCTGCCGCTTCCGCTCGCTTGCTGGGTGCAGCGGTGGTGATCATCGGCGACGTCAACTCGATCCGTCTGGCCCACGCCAAGGCCCAGGGTTTTGAAGTGGTCGACCTGTCCACTGACACCCCGCTGCACGAACAGATCGCCGCGTTGCTCGGCGAGCCGGAGGTGGACTGCGCCGTGGACTGCGTGGGCTTTGAAGCACGCGGCCACGGCCACGACGGCGTCAAGGCCGAAGCCCCTGCCACGGTGCTCAACTCGCTGATGGGCGTGGTGCGCGTGGCGGGCAAGATCGGTATCCCAGGTCTGTACGTGACTGAAGATCCAGGTGCGGTCGATGCCGCCGCGAAAATGGGCAGCCTGAGCATCCGCTTTGGTCTGGGCTGGGCCAAATCCCACAGCTTCCATACCGGGCAGACGCCCGTGATGAAGTACAACCGTCAACTGATGCAGGCGATCATGTGGGACCGTATCAACATCGCCGAAATCGTCGGTGTGCAGGTGATCAGCCTGGATGATGCGCCACGCGGGTATGGCGAGTTCGATGCGGGTGTGCCGAAGAAGTTTGTGATTGATCCGCATAAGTTGTTCAGTGCGGCGTAAAGCGTTGGGCAAATGAAAAAGGGCGACCCTGGGTCGCCCTTCTCCCTTTGCAAATAATGCTCAAACCCGTGGGCGCGCATCCTGCTAAGTGAAACAGTCCATTATTTGTAAGTGAACGAACATTTGGAAATGTCCGTACTTTTGCAGAAGACGCCATCCCATTGAGTGCCCGATGCCGCGGCCCAGTCGTTGACGGGTTTCAACGTCACCCTGACACCGGCATCACCCTCTCCCTCATAGCTGCAGATGACCGCTTTGGTTTCGTCTTTGTACTTGGCGTCAGTGAACTTGGAGTCATCCAAGTAGTTGGGTTTTGCTTGCGGGTTCTCACCTTCCCAGGTGAGACCGTTGGGGCCAGGCGCCTTGTAAGAGTACCCACCGCCCTCCATTGCTGTTTGCTTGATGGTCGAGATGGGTGGGCAAGTTGCCGTGCCTGCGTAGGCATTCCCCATCAGTGCAAGCAGTGTGAAAGCGCCCACTGTCAATGCGATTTTCATCATTCAAATCCTTCTGGTATCAGTTGCGAGTGGAGTCTGGATCTTAGGATGCCCTATCAATAGCGCCTACTGTCAGAATTGACAGTTCGGTAGAGTGATTTTTTATAAAAAAGTTAAATTTTATTTCGAATGGAATTTAAGAGTCTATGTGACCGCCTCTGGCACTGAAAAACAAATGTGGGAGGGGGCTTGCTCACGATATAGGTAGCTCAGTCAGTAAAGTTGTGACTGAACTGCCGTTATCGGGAGCAAGCCCCCTCCCACAAGAGTTTTATGATGTTTGGGAGATCAGCGAATAGCCAGTGCACCCTGGTAAATGGTCGGGCCGGTTGGCTGTTTACTCACTGAACCACCTTTGGTTTCCGAGCTCACCATCAATTCCACCGGCTTGCTGATGGTTTCCTGTTGGCGTGGGTTCAGGCCGATGATGCCTTTGCCATCCTCCGGCAACAGTCCAAGGGACACCGGTGTGCCGTCTTTGGGAATCGCCCAGAGTTCAAGGCTCTGGTCCGGTGCTGGTGCCGTGGAGGCAATCGGTTCTACTTCCAGGTAGTCCTTGTGGGCCATGATCTGTGCGGCCGGCTGTTGGGTCGTGGTCACCAATGTCGCCGCGGATTTGACGCTGTCCTGGGTGTAGAGCGCGCCGCCGATACCGGCAACCACCACCACGCAGGCGCCGATGAACAGGCGAGGGCGGCTCCAGAACGCAGGCTTGTGCTCAATCACTGGGGGTTGGATCGCAGTCATAAGTCTCTTCTCGACAAATTCTATAGTCAGTTCATGGACCCGCTTATCCTCGATGGGTTCCTGAGGGGCTCCGGAACAACCGACGGGTTACCCAGTCCAACGCCTGCTTTTACCCCTATACCCAGAGGTTGTTTCGATGAAGATTTCACGCGGTTTTGCCCTGTCCTGCCTGTTGACCGTGGCCGCTGGCCCGGTGTTCGCAGCAGGTTTCAGCCTTGGCGATGCAGCCAACGCCATTTCCGGCATGCAGGGTGGCAACAACAAGGCTGCCGCCGCCGCGCCCACCTCGGAGACGGCCGACCTGCTGACGGCCTTGACCTCGCAACTGAACATCACCCCCGAGCAAGCAGTGGGCGGCACGGGCGCCATGCTGGGCCTGGCCAAGAACAAACTCAGCGGCAACGACTTCTCGCAGTTGAGCAGCACTGTGCCGGGTCTCGACAAGTTGTCAGGTAATAACGCATTGGGCAGCCTCGGTGCCCTGAGCGGGATGCTCGGCCAAACCGGCGGCAGCAGGACCAGCGGCCTGGACGGCCTATTGGGCAATGTGAAAAGCACCAATGACTTGAACACCGCCTTCAGCGCCTTGGGCATGGACAGCGGCATGATCGGCCAGTTTGCCCCGGTAATCCTGAAATACCTCGGCGGCGAGGGCGCCAGCAGCTCCGTATTGGGCAAATTGGCTCAAGCCTGGGGAACCGGTAGCTAGTTACCTGCGCAAAGGTCGTTTTTATAACGAGCAAGACTGAAATGTCATACCGGTAAATATCACAAGGTTGTAGGGAACCGTAAGAAGCAAGACACCACAATAAAGGTACCTTCCAAGGTCTCGTTTACGACGACCTTGGAAGGTTTCATTAATGACCTATGAGTGGTGGCGTTTTGAATATCAACGGGACACAAACTCCAGACATCAAAAACTATTTCAGTCCGCCTCCTCTTTCACGCAGTGGCGCTGATGATCAAGCGTTGCGCTCGCGCCTGGAAGAGATGGGGATTCACTCTGACAGCTACACAGCATCGGCGAGTCGCTTCAAAAAAAATGTCGAAGATCTGTCGCCTGGGCTTCGTTCTATTGTGCTGGGTGGAATTGATAATGCTTGGTCAGCGACAGCTCTGTTCAACGGCCTTGCCCGAAAGCACGCTTTCCGCTGTCTATAGTCAGGTTTCGTAGCATCTTGCGGGGCCAGGCGGTCATCGTTGCTCCCCACTGTTTTCCAGCAGTTCGTGAATTCGACGGTCCTTTTCCCTCCAGAGCTGGTTGACCCAGTTCTGGAGGGTCTGGCGAAACGCCGGATCGTTCTCGTAATCCCCTTGCCACAACGCCGGGTCCAGCTCGCGGGTGCGGATATCCACGATCACCTTCGGCACCGCGCCGCTGATCAGGTCCCAGAACCCTGGAATCTTTTGTTGTGGGTAGGCCACGGTCACGTCGAGTACCGCGTCCAGCTGTTCACCCATTGCTGCCAGCACAAACGCCACGCCGCCTGCCTTGGGCTTGAGTAGTCGAGTAAAGGGTGAACTTTGCTGCGCACGCTTGGCCTCGCTGAACCGCGTGCCTTCCAGGTAATTGACCACCGTCACCGGCTGACGCTTGAACAGCTCGCAGGCCTCTTTGGTGATTTTCAGATCCTGCCCCGCCAGCTCCGGGTGCTTGGCCAGGAATGCCTTGGTGTAGCGCTTCATGAACGGGTAATCCAGCGCCCACCAGGCCAGGCCGAGGAAGGGCACCCAGATCAGTTCTTTTTTCAGGAAGAACTTGAAGAACGGCGTGCGCCGGTTCAATGCCTGGATCAGCGCGGGAATATCGACCCAGGATTGGTGGTTGCTGATCACCAGGTAAGAGGTATCGCCGCGCAGGTCTTCGCCACCGCGAATATCCCATTGGGTGGGGATGCACGCGGCGAAGATCAGCTTGTCGATCTCGGCCCAGGTTTCGGCGATCCACATCACCGCCCATGAGGCATAGTCACGCGAGCGCCCTGGCGCCACCAGCTTGAGCAGGGCGAAGACCATCAAGGGGCCGATCAGGATCAGCGTGTTGAGTAACAGCAGCAGTGTAACCAGACAGCCGGTGAGCAGGCGGCGCATAAGCAACTTTTGGAATTCTGTGGGCGGGCCATGATAAGCAAGGTGAGTCTAGAGGCCAAATCGCAAAATGCCGCACGAATGTTTCACACTGTGCGCGATATGCTCGCTCAGCCAACTAAGTGCCGTGTTTGCGGTCTAGACTCCGCCCACTTCTTTCGAGGAAATCCTGCCGTGAAATTACTCCTTGCTGCGTTCGCTCTGGTTGCCGTCCCTGTCATGGCGGCCGAGCCCACGCTCTACGGTCGCTACGAATACATCCAGTTGCCGGAGATCGGCGAAACCTTCAAGGCCAAGATGGACACCGGCGCGCTGACCGCCTCGCTGTCGGCCCGTGACATCGAAACCTTCACCCGTGATGGCGACGACTGGGTGCGCTTCCGCCTCGGCGGCAAGGACGCTGGCAACAAGGTCTACGAGCACAAGGTATCACGCGTCAGCAAGATCAAGAGCCGCGCCGACGAAGACGATGACAAGGACGAAGCCAGCGTGGCCAAGCGCCCGGTGATCGATCTGGAGATGTGCCTGGGCGACGTCAAGCGCACCGTCGAGGTCAACCTCACCGACCGCAGCAGCTTCAACTACCCGCTGCTGATCGGCGCCAAGGCCCTGCGTGAATTTGGCGCTGCGGTAAACCCGGCACGTCGCTACACTGCGGACAAACCGGACTGCTGATCGAACCCATGCCGCACATCCTGATTGTCGAAGACGAAGCGGCGATAGCCGACACGCTGATCTTTGCCCTGCAAGGCGAGGGCTTCACCACCACCTGGCTGACGCTCGGCCAGGCGGCGCTGGAGCATCAGCGCCAGACCCCGGCTGACCTGATCATTCTCGACATCGGCCTGCCGGACATCACCGGCTTTGAAACCTGCAAGCAATTGCGCCGCTTCAGTGAAGTGCCGGTGATGTTCCTCAGTGCGCGGGATGCGGAGATCGACCGGGTGGTGGGGTTGGAGATCGGTGCCGACGATTATGTGGTCAAGCCTTTCAGCCCGCGGGAAGTGGCGGCGCGGGTCAGGGCGATTCTCAAGCGGGTCGGCCCGGGTGTGGCGCCAACCCTGTTCCAAGTGGATCTGGAACGCATGCAGATTCTCTATCGCGGCCAACCCTTGAGCCTCACGCGGCATGAGTTCCGCCTGCTGCAAAGTCTGCTGGACCAACCCGAGCGCGTGTTCAGCCGCGAACAACTGCTGGATGCGGTGGGCGTACCCTTTGATGCCGGTTATGAGCGCAATATCGATAGCCATATCAAGAGCCTGCGCAGCAAGCTCAGGAGCGTGGCGGCGGATGCCGAGCCGATCCAGACCCATCGTGGCCTCGGCTATAGCTACAGCCCGAGCCACAGCTGATGCGTCTTGGGCTGCGGATTTTCCTGGTGTATGCGCTGTTTATCGGCCTGACCGGCTACTTCGTGCTCAACACCGTGATGAAGGAAATCCGCCCCGGCGTGCGCCAGTCCACCGAAGAAACATTAGTGGACACCGCCAACCTGCTGGCTGAAATCCTGCGTGCAGACGTTAAAAACGGCACCCTCGGCCAGAGCCATTGGCCCGAATTGCTCAAGGCTTATGGCAGTCGCCAGCCGGGAGCGACGATCTGGGGCCTGCCGAAAAACCAGGTCAACCATCGCATCTACGTGACCGACGCCACAGGCAGGGTATTGCTCGACTCCAGCGGTGAAGCAGTCGGCCAGGACTATTCGAAATGGAACGACGTGTACCTGACCCTGCGCGGCGAATACGGTGCGCGCTCCACCCGCAGCGACGCAGACGACCCCACCTCATCGGTGATGCACGTGGGGGCGCCGATTCGTGACAACGGGCAGATCATCGGCGTGGTCACCGTAGCCAAGCCCAACAGCTCGTTGCAACCCTACGTGGATCGCACCGAGCGGCGCCTGCTGTGGTACGGCGCCGGGCTGGTCACCCTCGGGCTGCTGCTGGGCGCGCTATTGTCGTGGTGGCTGACGGCGGCCCTCAGACGCCTTACCGCCTATGCCGAAGCCGTGAGCGAGGGCCGCCGCGCCGAGTTGCCGCATTATCGCGGCGGCGAGCTCAAGCAGTTATCCACCGCCGTGGAACACATGCGCACGCAGCTGGAAGGCAAGGCTTACGTAGAGCGCTACGTGCATACGCTGACCCATGAATTGAAGAGCCCGCTGGCGGCGATTCGAGGTGCGGCGGAGCTGTTGCAGGGCGACATGAGCCGTGAGCAGCAGCAGCGGTTTGTCGGCAATATCGACAGCGAAAGTGCGCGCCTGCAACAGCTGATCGAGCGCCTGTTGAACCTGGCCCAGGTGGAACAGCGCCAAGGTCTGGAAGAGCAGTCGAGCATTTCTTTGGCAGCCCTGGTTGAGGATGTGTTGAAGGCTCAATGTGCGCGGGTCGAAGGCGCCGGCTTGCACGTCGAGCAGGCCATCGCTCCCGATGTGCGGGTATTTGGCGAACCTTTCCTGCTGCGCCAGGCCCTGGGCAACCTGCTCGACAACGCTCTGGATTTCACCCCACCCGGCGGCACGCTGAGGTTCAGCGCGCTGGTGCGGCATCACGAGGTGCAGGTCAGCCTGTTCAACCAGGCGCAGGCGATTCCCGACTACGCCTTGCCGCGCCTGAGCGAGCGTTTCTACTCGCTGCCGCGCCCGGCCAGCGGGCGCAAAAGTACGGGCCTGGGGCTCAACTTTGTCGAGGAGGTGATGAAGCTGCACGGCGGCTCGTTGCAGATCGGCAACGTACCGGGCGGCGTGCAAGCGGTGCTGCATCTCCACACAGTCTCCACATTGCCCACATAAATCCCCCATACCGACTGGGCAGACTCTCCCCATCAAAACAGGGAGAGACCCATGAACCGCAACCTGCTTTTCAAATTGGGCGCGATTGCGCTGCTGATCCTGCTGTTGCTGATTCCATTGTTGATGATCAACGGCATCATCAGCGACCGTCAGCAACTGCGCGACGGCGTACTGATGGACATTGCCCGCAGCTCAAGCTTTGCCCAGCGCCTCACCGGGCCGGTGATGGTGGTGCCGTTTCGCAAGACGGTGCGCGAGTGGAAACTCAATGAGAAGCTCAACAAGCGCTACGAAGAAACCCGTGAAGAACGCGGCCGTCTGTATTTCCTGCCGGACCGTTTTGAGCTCGACGGCAAAGTGCAAACCGAACTGCGTGCGCGCGGCATTTACCAGGCGCGGCTGTTCCATGCCGACAACCGTATCAGCGGGCGTTTCGAGTTGCCGGCGCAGTTGGGGATCACCGAAGACTTTGCCGACTACCGCTTTGAACCAGCGTTTCTGGCGGTGGGGATCAGCGATATTCGTGGTATTGAAAACGCGTTGAAGCTGGAACTGGGCGATCAGCGCCTGGAGTTCTCGCCGGGTTCGCAAGTGGACTGGCTGGGTGAGGGCGTGCATGTGACGTTGCCTGCGCAAGACGGCAGGAAAGCGGCCGTGCTGGACTTCGCCTTCGACCTGCGCCTGCAAGGCACCGAACAACTGCAAGTGGTGCCCGTGGGCAAGACCAGCCAGGTATCACTGGCGTCCAACTGGCCGCACCCGAGTTTTATCGGCAACTTCCTGCCGGCTCAGCGTGAAGTTACCGACCAAGGCTTCAGCGCCAACTGGCAGACGTCCTTCTTCTCCACCAACCTGGAACAAGCCCTGCAGAACTGCCTGGACGGGCAAGGCTGTGAGGACTTCAGCAACCGCAGCTTTGGTGTGAACTTCATCGACCCGGTAGACCAGTACCTCAAGAGCGACCGGGCGATCAAATATGCGTTGTTGTTTATCGCGCTGACCTTCGCTGGTTTCTTTCTGTTCGAAGTGCTCAAGAGTCTGGCGGTGCACCCGATCCAGTACGCCCTGGTGGGCGTCGCGCTGGCGTTCTTCTACCTGCTGCTGTTGTCGTTGTCCGAGCATCTGGGCTTTGCCCTGGCCTATCTGATATCCGCCAGCGCCTGTGTGGTGTTGATCGGCTTCTACGTATGCCATGTGCTGCGCAGCGTCGCCCACGGCCTGGGGTTTTCGGCAGGGTTGGCGGCGTTGTATGGCTTGCTGTACGGCTTGCTCAGTGCCGAGGATTACGCACTGTTGATGGGCTCGCTGCTGCTGTTTGGCCTGTTGGGCACAGTGATGGTGCTGACACGCAAGCTGGATTGGTACGGGGTGGGTAAACGCAAGGCGGAGCAAGGGCAATGATCGGACTGCGCGAAGATCAGTTGATGAAAGCGAGGATGGTCAACTTCCTCAATCACACCGCCTTTCACTGTAGGAGCGAGCTTGCTCGCGAAGAACGCAAGGACCCCGCGTTTAACCAGATGACCTGCGTTATCGTTGACGATTTTCGCGAGCAAGCTCGCTCCTACAGGGGGCTGGTCAAACCGGGGGTTGGGTCTGCTGCATCGAAGCCCGCTGGCTGACTTCGGCGTACCAGGCGGCGAGCTTGGGAGTGTCCGAGCGCCACTGAATATCCGGGTGGCGAAAGTCGATATAGCCCAGGGCACAGGCCACGCTGATGGCGGCGACGTCGAAGTGGCTGGCCAGTTCGGCAATGGCGTCCCGCTCCAGCTCGGCGAGGGCGCGGCGGATCTTGTTGCGCTGTTCATCCAGCCAGGGAGCCCAGTGTTTTTCTGGCGGGCGCATGGCGCTCTCGTAACGTACCAGCACGGCGGCATCCATGATGCCGTCAGCCATCGAGGCCAGGGTCAGGCGCCGCCAGCGGGCCGAGCCGTCGCGGGGGATCAGCGGGTTGCCGACATGCTGGTGGTCGAGGTAATCGAGAATCACCCGGCTGTCGTGCAATACCGAGCCGTCGGCCAGGCGCAGGGCCGGGATCTTGCCCACGGGGTTGCCTTGCAGCACTTCGGCATCCGGGTTGACCGGAGTGGGCAGGCACGCGTGCAGGGCCACACGATCCTGCTGGCCGGTCTCGATCAGCAGCACGCGCACTTTACGCACGAAGGGCGAAGCGGGGTTGTGGAACAAGGTCATGCTGGGGGCGGACATGGGCATTCCTCGAGGTGAAGTGTGGCTAGCCTAGAGGGTTGTGCGGTGCCTGGCGAGGGGCCGCGTTGTTTTTGCGGGCCTCATCGCAGGCAAGCCAGCTCCCACATTGGACTGTGTTCACAGGTCAAAATGTGGGAGCTGGCCTGCCTGCGATAGCGACCTCAGGCGCGCCGCTTAACCAACCCCCATACCCCCATCATTGCCGGTATCCCGAGCCCGATCCAACTCAACGAATCCCACCACCCATCGCCCAGCAACGCCGCAAACAACCCGGCGGCACTGAGCAGGCCGATCCCCAGCGGGATGGCAAAGACCTTCCAGACATTCGACTGCCGCGGCTTCATACCTTGGCCGCCTTGCGCCGTACGATCCATAAGTAAATGCCGCTCACCAGCACGATGATGGTCAGCACATCCAGCACCGCCCACAGGACCTTCATTGGCATGCCGCCGTAATCACCGAAATGCAGGGGTTGGGACATGCCCATGGCATCCATGTACCACGGCCGTTCGGCGATGGCGGTGACGGCCAGGGTGCTGGCGTCGATCAGGACCGGGGTCAGCAAATGGGAGGTCAGGTGGGTGCTGCCCTTCATGAACACGGCGTAGTGATGTTCGCTGGAAAAACGCGTGCCGGGGAAGGCGATAAAGTCTGGCTCCATACCCGGAGCGGCCTTGGCGGCAATGCTCAACAACTCGGTGGCGGGCGCGCGTTGGGTCAGCGGCGGGGCGTTCTTGTAAGGTTCGATCATGGCGCTGAGGCTGTCCTGGCGCCAGGCGGCGATGATCAGGTCGGCGCAGGCGCTGATCACGCCGGTTACCCCCACCACCAACGCCCAGGTCAAAGTGACCACGCCGATCAGGTTGTGCAGGTCGAGCCAGCGCAGGCGAGTGGACTTGTCCTGGCGCACCGTGGCGAACTTCAAGCGACGCATGAACGGCAGGTACAACACCGTGCCCGAGATAATCGCCAGCACAAACAGAAGGCCCATGAACGCCAGCAACAACTTGCCCGGCAACCCGGCAAACATATCCACATGCAGGCGCAGCAGGAACAGGGTCAGCCCGCCATTGGCTGCGGGGGTTTCCACTGCTTGGCCAGTGCGGGCGTCGAGCATGAAGGTGTGCGACGAATTCGGCTCGGTACCGGCTGTGGCGGCCATGATCGCGATCACACCGTTCTTGTCGTCTTCGTCCCAGGCAAGGTACTGCATGGCGTCGCCGGGGCGATGGGCCTGGGCTTTAGCCACAAGCTGCTCAAGGTTGAGCCGGGGCGTATCGGCAGGCATCTGCGCCAGTTCGGGTTCATTGCCCAGCAGGTGGTCGATCTCGTGGTGAAACACCAACGGCAGGCCGGTGAGGGCGAGCAGCAGCAGGAATACGGTGCAGATCAGGCTGGTCCAGGTGTGGATGAAGGACCAGCGGCGGATGGTTTTGCTTTTCATTGTCTAGCCTTCAGATGCACCAAAGCCGCCCTGTTGGGCGGCCTGGTGGTTAGCTCAGCTGATTACCACTGGTAGGTGGCGCTGGCGACTACGCTGCGTTGGTCGCCGAAGTAGCAATAGGAGCCATCGCAGGTGGAAATGTAGTCTTTGTTGAACAGGTTGGTCGCGTTCACTTTCACCGACGCGCCCTTGAGGCTGTTGTCCAGGCGACCGAGGTCGTAATGCACCGCGCCGTCGAACACGGTGTAGGCGTCGGCCTTGCCGGCCCAGGTATTGGCTTGGTCGCCATAGGTATTGCCGGTGTAGCGTGCGCCGAAGCCGATACCGAAACCGTCGAGGGCGCCGGTGTGCCAGGTGTAGTCGGTCCACAACGACGCTTGCTGGTTAGGCATCAGTTGCAGGCGATTGCCTTTGTACTGACCTTTTTGCACTTCGGACTTGGCCAGGGTGTAGGCCGCGATGACCTTGACGTTTTCGGTCACATCAGACACGGCTTCCAGCTCCAGTCCCTTGACCTTTACTTCTCCGGTCTGGTCGGTCATGGAGGCGCCACCGGACTGGAAGCTGGTGACTTGCACGTTCTTCTGGGTCAGGTCGTAGACCGCCGCACTCAGCAGGGTGTTGGAGCCGGGTGGCTGGTATTTGATCCCCAACTCCCACTGCTTGCCTTCCGTCGGCTTGAACGACTGGAGGGGGTCGACGCTGGCGTTGCTCGCGGGCTGGAACGACTCGGCGTACGAGAGGTAGGGGACAAAGCCCGAGTCGAACACATAGCTCAGCGCCGCGTTGCCACTGAAATTCTTGCTGCGGTCGGTATTGGTCGCGTCGTTCTTGTTGAAGTAGGTGGTGCCCTGGTGCACCCAGTCTTCACGACCACCAAGAGTCAGGCGCCAGTTGTCCAGGGCCATCTGGTCCTGCACGTAAAGGCCGGTCTGCACGGTTTTCTGGTTGTAATCGTAGAACGCGGTAGAGCGCGCCGGGCGCACGATCGGCTGGCCATAGACCGGGTTAAAGATGTTCGTGGTGCCACCGTCGCCGAAAATCGCCAGGTACGAGGTGTCGGTGCGTTGATGATCCAGGCCCAGCAGCACGGTGTGGGAGATGTCGCCAGTGGCGAAGTCAGCCTGGAAGTTGTTGTCCACCGCGAACTGGCTGATGTCCTCGTCCACATTGGTCGAAGAGCGGCTGATGTCGCCATTGGCATCGGCGGGGGAGAAGGCAAACGAGCCTACCGTCAGTTGCTGGAACGCCAATTCGGATTTGGTGTAGCGCAAGTTCTGCTTGAATTGCCAGGTATCGTTGAAGCGGTGCTCGAACGCGTAGCCCAAGGCGTAGTAGGTGCGGTCGTAGAAGTCGTAGTCCGGGTCGCCGAGGTTCTTGTGGTGGGAAACCTCGCCTAGCGGTGATTTGATTTTGGTGCCCTGGATCGGCAGGAACTGGCTGGTGGTGCCGGTATCGTCACGGGTGAACTGTGACAGCAAGGTCAGCTTGGTATCGGTGTCGATATTCCAGGTCAAGCTCGGTGCGATGTTGTACCGCTTGTTGTCGATGTGATCGACCTGGGTACCGGCATCGCGTACCACGCCGCCAACGCTGTAGAGAAACTGGCCCTCATCATCGATCTTGCCAGTGCTTTCGAAATTGATCTGGCGGTAGTTGTCACTGCCGTATTGCATCTGGATGGCGTGGCTCGATTCAGCGCTGGGGCGGCGGCTGACCATATCCAGCAGGCCGCCCGGAGGGGTCTGGCCATAGACTGACGAGGCCGGACCGCGCAGCAGGGCGAGGCGGTCGAGGTTCCAGGTTTCGGCTTTTGGGTTGGCGTACACGCCACGGGGCAGTGGCAGGCCATCGAGGAATTGCGTCGGCTCGAAGCCGCGTACGCGCATCCAGTCGTAACGGGTGTCGCTGCCGTAGCTGGCAGACACAATACCGGGCATGTATTTGACCGCATCGTCGAGGTTCTGCACGTTACGGTCCTGCATTTGCTCGCGGGTGGCTACCGAGATCGAGCGTGGTGCCTCGACCAGCGCAGTATCGGTTTTGGTGCCGGCGGCGGTGCGCTTTGCAACATATCCCTCCACCGGCCCCCAAGCGCTTTCATAGCTGCCTTGGCCGGTGATGTTGGTGGTCGGCAAGGCAACGACGCCCTCCGGGACCGGCATCAGGGTGTAAGTGCCCGCACTGCTCTGCTCCAACTGCAACCCCGTCCCCCGCAAGGCTTCCCGCAACGCGCCCTGCGCATCGAACTGGCCTTTGACCGGTGCCGAGGTCTTGCCGGCGGCGAGTGCGGGGTTGAGGGTCAGCGCCAGGCCGGCCTGGCTGGCGATCTGGTTCAGGGTGGTGGCCAGGGGCGCAGCGGGCAGGTTATAGGCGCGCACGCTGGAGGCTTGTTCGGCGGCGATCAGCGGGGTGCTGGCGAGCGGGGCGCTGAGGGCGATCGCCATGGCTAACAGGCTGGGGCGCAACAAGGTGTCTAGCGTGCGGGACATAAGGGCGGCTCCTGAATGGAAATATTTCTCAATTGCCTAGGTGCCGAGCGAGAATCGAAAAGTGATAGGGATGAGTGAAAATATTTTTTGCGGTGTGCTGTGATCGTTCCCAAGCTCCGCGTGGGAACGCCTCGTGTGACGCTCTGCGTCACGGCCTGGGACGCAGAGCGTCCGGGCTGCATTACCACGCGGAGCGTGGGAACGATCAAGCCTAAGGCTTACCCTTGACGGTCACCCACCACGTCGTGTGCTGCTCGATCTGCACCGGCAAAGTCGGCAACAGCGCATTCAATGCCAACGTGGTGTCATGCAGCGGGAAACTGCCGGTGATGCGCAGGTCGGCCACGTTGTTATCCACCCCCAGGTAGCCGGTGCGATAGCGCGCCAATTCCTCGATCACATCCCCCAGCCGAGCGTTGTCCACTACCAGCATGCCGCGCGTCCAGGCATCGGTGGCCGGGGTGACGGCCAGCAACGGGCCAAGGCCGTCGCTGCGCATCAGCACCTGCTGGCCCGCCTTGAACACCTGTTCGTGGTGCAACGCCTCGGGCTGGGCGGCCACGGCTGACTGCAACACACTCAGGCGCGTAGCGTCGTCTTCGCGCTTGACGATAAACCGAGTACCCAGCGCCCGCAGGCTGCCGTCGCGGGTTTGCACGTAGAAAGGGCGTGAATCGTCGTGGCCGGTTTCGACGAGAATCTCGCCTGCCTGCAACACGATCAAGCGGCGTGTTTCGTCGAAGCGCACATCAATGGCGCTGTGGGTGTTGAGGTTGATCCGCGTGCCGTCCGCCAGCTTCAGCGTGCGCTGTTCACCGGTGGCCGTGCGCTGGTCGGCCAGCCAATAGTGAATAGGCACGTAACGCTCACCGGCAAACAGCGCCAGGCCGCACACCAGCACGATACTGGCCAGGCCCCGGCCCAGTTTGCGCACGCGCTGGCGAATGCCGTGGCGCGACTGCAGCAGCGCCGCCCGAGCCGGGCCCGAGGCCACGCTGAAACGCTGGTCGAGCATGCCCAACTGGCGCCAGGCGCGGGCGTGTTCCTCATCACTGGCCAGCCACTTGCTGAACTCTTCCTGTTCCACCGCGCTGCCGTCGCCCGAGTCGAGGGACAGTTGCCAGGCAATCGCGGCATCCAGCACGCGCGACGACACCGGTTTGGAGCCGATCGCGGTCACGACGGCTCGCCATACAGTGCGATGTAGCACTGGCGAATGCCCTGGGCCAGGTATTGGCGCACGCGGGGCACCGACACGCCCAGGCGCTGGGCGATTTCGGCATGGCCCAGGCCGTCGAGGCGGTTATAGAGGAACGCGGCGCGGGCCTTGCTCGACAGTTTGCCGAGCAGGCGGTCGATGGCCTTGAGGTCTTCGAGGATCAGTTGCTGGGCTTCCGGCGAAGGCTGTTCGCTTTCCGGGATCAGCATCAATTCGGTGAGGTAGGCCTGTTCCAGGGCCGCACGTCGGAAATAGTCGAACAGCAAACCCTTGGCGATGGCCACCAGGAACGCCCGCGGTTCGCGGGGCTCGCGCAACTCGTCACGGCCCAGCAGGCGCATGAAGGTGTCCTGGCTCAGGTCTTCGGCGCGGCTTGGGCACCCCACGTTGCGTCGCAGCCAAGCCAACAGCCAGCCACGGTGGTCGCGATATAACGCACCAACAAGCTCACTGCGTGGGGTCTGGACCGACGACAAGGCATCACCGAATAAACAAGAGGTTTAAACTAACGAGAATTATTCGCGATTGTGTCAGAGGCGTAGGGTGGGCGCAATTGGCGTCTGTCGGGTGATCGTTCCCACGCTCGGCGTAGGAATGCATCCCGCGATGCTCCGCGTCGGGCGCGAAGCGTTAAAGGGAAGGGGACTGTTTGCGTCGTTTCCATTGGGCCAAACGCTCATTCAGCGCCTGGGGCGTATCGATCTGTTGCTGCCGCGCCCGGCTGAGCAGGATCAACATCAGCTCCGCCGTCGCCAGTGCATCGGCGCTGGCATGGTGGCGTTCGCCAGCCTGTAGCCTGAAGTGGTTGAGCCAATCATCCAGCCCGGCCTCGCGGATATGCGCCTCAGGGCACAACAGCGGAGCCAGGTCTGCCACATCCAGGAATGGATGGGCCAGGCGATACCCCAGGCTGTCCTTGAGCGCCCGGCACAGCATGTGTTGATCAAACGGCGCATGAAAAGCCAGCAGAGGGCTGTCGCCCACGAACGCCATGAAATCCAGCAACGCCTCGGCCGGGTCGCTGCCGGCGGCAATTGCACTGGGCCCCAGCCCGTGGATCAGCACACTGGGGCTGAGCTTGGTGTCGGTGCGCTGCAGGGTACGTTCGAACAGTTGGGAGAAATCCACCGCACCGTCTTCGATGACCACGGCGCCGATGGACAGCACCTGGTCGCGGTGAAGGTTCAGGCCGCTGGTTTCCAGGTCCACCACTACCCAGCGCTGGCTGCGCAATGGGCCGTTGCCCAGTTCGGCGGGCTTGGGTAACTGCTCCAGGCGCTGCTGTTGCGCGGGGTTGAGCCCGGGCTTTTTCGCGCGCAGCCAGCCAAACAAACTCATAGCTGATACCGCAAGCTCAGGCTGCTTTGCAGGCGTTGGGCCTGGCGCAGGGACTCACGCAGGATGCGCCGGTCCAGGTGGTTGAGGCTGTCGGGGTCGACGCGGTTGGAATAGGGCAGGTTCTCGCGGGTCTGCAATTGGTGCTGCTGCATGCGGGTCTGCTGGATAAAGTGGTAGGCCTCTTCATAGGCGGCGCCATCCAGGGGTTCGATCACGGCCTTGTCCACCAACTGGCGCAGGCGTTCCAGGGTGTTGTTGGCGTGGATGCCATTGGCCAGGGCCAACAGGCGCGCGCCGTCTACAAAAGGCGTAAGGCCCTGCACCTTGAGGTCGAGGGTGGCTTTTTCGCCATTTTTGCGGGTCAGCACGAACTCGCGGAAACGCCCTACCGGCGGGCGTCGTAGTAGCGCGTTTTCGGCCAGCATGCGTTGGAACAAGCGGTTATCCGCCACCTGATCGAGAATGCCCTGGCGCAGTTGCTCGCAACCGCGCTCTTCGCCCCACACCACGCGCAAGTCAAAATAGATGCTTGAGCCCAGCAGGTTTTCCGGCGTCGCCTCACGAATGAACGCGCCGAAGCGCCGCGCCCACTCCACGCGGGACAAGCACAGCTCGGGGTTGCCGGCCATGATATTGCCCTTGCACAGGCTGAAGCCGCACAGCGCCAGGCTTTGGTTGATGTGCTGCGCCAGCGGTAGCAAGCGCTCACGCCTTTCGGCGGCTTCGACGGCGTCCTTGGCCTCGAACAGGATGCCGTTGTCCTGGTCGGTGTACAGCGTTTGTTCGCGGCGGCCTTCGCTGCCAAAACACAGCCAACTGAAGGGCACGCCGGGGTCGCCTTTTTCCGCGAGGGTCAGCTCGATCACCCGGCACACGGTGTGGTCGTTGAGCAGCGTAATGATGTGGGTGATCTGGGTGGATGAGGCGCCATGGGCGAGCATGCGCTCCACCAACTGGCCGATTTCACCGCGAATCGCCACCAGGTTTTCCACCCGGGGCGCGTTGCGGATGGTGCGGGCCAGGTGCACCAGGTCCACACGCTGCAAGGAAAACAAGTCACGCTCGGAGACCACGCCACACAGGCGCTGGTCTTGCACCAGGCACACATGGGCGATATGCCGTTCGGTCATGGCGATGGCCGCGTCGAACGCGCTGTGCTCCGGGCTCAAGTAAAACGGCGCCTGGGTCATGTGCCCGGCAATGCTCTGGCTGAAGTCGCTGGTGCCATCGGCGACCACCTGGCGCAGATCGCGCAGGGTGAAGATGCCCAGGGGCGCCTTGTGTTCGTTGACGATCACAATGCTGCCGACTTGCTGTTCGTGCATCAAGGTCACCGCTTCGCGCAACGGTGTGTGCGGGCTGCAGGTGACCGGGTGGCGCATGGCCAATTCACCCAGGCGGGTATTCAAGGAATATTGGGTGCCGAGGGTTTCCACGGCTTTTTGCTGTACCTGCTGGTTGACCTGGTCGAGCAGGCTGCTGACCCCGCGCAAGGCGAAATCACGAAACGGGCTGGACAGCGCGAACAGCTTGATAAAGGCCGGTTTGTTCAATTGCAGGCAAAAGGTGTCTTCAGCGGCTTTGTGTTCTGTACGGGTCGCGCGTTCACCCAGCAAGGCGGCGAGGGGGAAGCATTCGCCGGTGGCGATTTCAAAGGTGGTGTCTGCCGAGTCTGGCCGTTCACCCACGACCCGCCCCTGCTTGACGATATAAAAGTGCTCGACCGGGCCGCCCGACGGTTTGAGGATGCTGTCGCCGGGGCCGTAGAAACGCAGTTGGCACTGTTCCACCAGGAAGGCCAGGTGCGCCTGTTCCATCTGGTTGAACGGCGGGAAGCGTTGCAGGAATTGCAGGGTGCCGTGGATGTTCTGCAACACAGCGGTTTTACCCGCCTGTGCGAATGCATCAGCTTTACTCATAACAGTGACCGCAGTGTTTTTGTCGTTATCGTGCTGCATGGTCGACTCCTGCGCAGTGGGTGCCCATTGGACGTAAGTCTAGGTCGAGGAATACCGCGCAAAACTAGGGAAAAACCTTACATGACAATCGTCCAAAACCCGTAGAAAGCCCACTAGGCAAACTTTCCGACGAAGTGCACATTGTTCGCCCTTCCGCAGATGTCTGACGAGTGTGCTGGGAGATTGATGAGAACTGCTGAGAAACGTATGTCCGACCACGATATTTTGAGTGATGCCGAGCGCGAGGCGCTGAGCGCCGTGATGCTGGAGCCCGATTTACCCCCCCAACGCGTTTTGATCGTGGACGACGACAAGGACGCGCGTGAATTGCTGGCGGAAATCCTTGGGCTCGATGGTATTCGCTGCATGACTGCCGAAAGTGGCGAGGCTGCGTGGGATTTGTTGAAGACGAGCAGTTCCATCGGTTTGCTGATCACCGACCTGCGCATGGCGCCCAGCAATGGCCTGGAATTGATCCGCCAGGTGCGTGAGTCCACCCGTGCGGCGTTGCCGATCATCATCATGTCTGGAGACGCGGAAGCGCCGGATGTGATTGATGCGATGCATTTGAGCGTGGTGGATTTCTTGCTCAAGCCGATTGATAGCGTGAAGTTGGCGAAGTTGGTAAAGCGGGAGTTGGGGATGGTGCCCTGAGTGTGGGGTGACTGGCCTGGCCTCTTCGCGGGCAAGCCCGGCTCCCACATTTGAAATGCATCCCCCTGTGGGAGCTGGCTTGCCTGCGATTCAGGCAACGCGGTCTAACTGACACACCTGATAAAAAAGCCCCGATCTTTCGATCAGGGCTTTTTTCCATTACAGGCCGTTCTTGGCCTTGAACTCCCGACGCCTGCGATGCAACACCGGCTCGGTATAGCCATTGGGCTGCTTGGTCCCTTCAATCACCAACTCCACCGCTGCCTGGAACGCGATGTTGCTGTCGAAGTCCGGAGCCAGTGGGCGGTACAACGCATCCCCGGCATTCTGGCGGTCCACCACCGGCGCCATGCGCTTGAGGCTGTCCATCACTTGAGCTTCGTTGACGATGCCGTGGCGCAGCCAGTTGGCGATGTGCTGGCTGGAAATGCGCAGGGTGGCGCGGTCTTCCATCAGGCCGACATCGTTGATGTCCGGCACCTTGGAGCAGCCCACACCCTGGTCGATCCAACGCACCACATAGCCGAGGATGCCCTGGGCGTTGTTGTCCAGTTCGTTGCGGATCTCTTCTTCGGACCAATCGGTGTTGCTGGCCAGAGGAATGGTGAGGATATCGTCCACCGAAGCGCGCTCGCGCTTGGCCAGTTCGGCCTGGCGGGCAAACACATCAACCTTGTGGTAGTGCAACGCATGCAGGGCCGCAGCGGTCGGCGACGGTACCCAGGCGGTGTTGGCACCGGCCAACGGGTGGGCGATTTTCTGCTCAAGCATCAAAGCCATCAGGTCGGGCATGGCCCACATGCCTTTACCGATTTGTGCACGCCCTTGCAGGCCGGTGCTCAGGCCGATATCGACGTTCCAGTTCTCATAGGCGCCGATCCATTTTTCCGCCTTCATGGCCGCCTTGCGCACCATCGCGCCGGCTTCCATGGAGGTGTGGATTTCATCACCGGTACGGTCGAGGAAACCGGTGTTGATAAACACCACGCGCTCGCTGGCCGCCTTGATGCAGGCCTTGAGGTTGACCGTGGTGCGGCGCTCCTCGTCCATGATCCCGACCTTGAGGGTGTTGCGCGCCAGGTTCAGCACCTCTTCGATGCGACCGAACAGTTCGTTGGTGAACGCGGCTTCTTCCGGGCCGTGCATCTTCGGTTTCACGATGTACACAGAACCGGTACGGCTGTTCTTGCGGGTGTTGTTGCCGTTGAGGCTGTGGATCGCCGCCAGGCTGGTGATCAGGCCGTCGAGGATGCCTTCGGGTACTTCGTTGCCGTCTTTATCGAGGATCGCGTCGATGGTCATCAAGTGGCCAACGTTGCGCACGAACAACAGCGAACGGCCGTGCAGGGTCACGTCGCTGCCATCCACGCCGGTGTAGACGCGGTCAGGGTTCATGGTGCGGGTGAAGGTCTGGCCGCCCTTGGCCACTTCTTCGGCCAGGTCGCCCTTCATCAGGCCGAGCCAGTTGCGGTAGATCACCACTTTGTCATCGGCGTCGACGGCGGCCACAGAGTCTTCGCAGTCCATGATGGTGGTCAGCGCGGCTTCCATCAGCACGTCTTTGACGCCTGCGGCGTCGGTTTGGCCGACTGGCGTGCTGGCGTCGATCTGGATTTCGAAGTGCAGGCCATTGTGCTTGAGCAGGATCGCAATCGGCTCGGCCGCAGGGCCCTGGAAACCGATCAACTGGGCATCGTCACGCAGGCCGCTGTTGCTGCCGCCTTTGAGGCTGACGATCAGCTTGCCATCGACGATTTTGTAGCCGGTGGAATCGACATGGCTGCCGGCGCTGAGCGGTGCGGCCTCGTCGAGGAAAGCGCGGGCGAAGGCAATGACCTTGTCGCCACGCACTTTGTTATAGCCCTTGCCCTTCTCGGCGCCGTTGGCTTCGCTGATGGCGTCGGTGCCATAGAGCGCGTCGTACAGCGAGCCCCAGCGCGCATTCGAGGCATTGAGGGCGAAGCGGGCGTTCATCACCGGCACGACCAGCTGTGGGCCGGCCATGCGTGCGATCTCATCATCGACGTTTTGGGTCGAGGCCTCAAAGTCTGCGGCTTCTGGCAACAGGTAGCCGATGTCTTGCAGGAAGGCTTTGTAGGCCACCGGGTCATGGGCCTGGCCGGCGTGGGTCTGGTGCCAGGTATCGATCCGCGCCTGGAAGTCGTCGCGTTTGGCGAGTAGGGCTTTGTTCTTCGGGGCCAGGTCATGGATGACCTTGTCGGCACCGGCCCAGAACTGGTCGGCAGTGATGCCGGTACCGGGAATGGCTTCGTTGTTCACGAAGTCGAACAGGACTTTGGCGACCTGCAGGCCACCGACTTGAACGTGTTCAGTCATTGCTTGCCTCACTCTGCGGAGCTTATGCGCTTTATCAGATTTTCATTATGTAGTGCACGGTTGGGCATACTACATGATGACTTGCGGTTGTGAAAATTAGACTAAATACGTCGTTTAGCGACCCACTTTGGTCGTACGGTCACAGCGGAGAACCAGATGTTCTCAAAAAACTATTGGATTGTTCCAGATAAATATAAAAATGGTACACGATTTGTCTGGGGGAGCTGGCTTGCCTGCGATGGACGTTGACGATCACGCGTCCCTTCTGGTTAAACGCGGCATGTCTATAATCGAGGATCAACCAACCGAGGGACTGCGCCATGGACCATCTTGTACTCACTATTATCGCCGCCGACAAACCCGGCCTGGTTGAACGCATCGCGCAGAACATTGCCAGTCATGGTGGTAACTGGCTGGAAAGCCGCATGGCGCACATGGCCGGGCAGTTTGCCGGGATCCTGCGGGTGAGCGTGCCGAGCGAGCAGCGCCAGGCATTGGTGGGGGCATTGGAGGATTTATCCACCCATGGCATTCGCGTGTTGGTGGGTGAGGGCAGCAGCGGCCAGGCATCGGCGTCCAAGCCGATCCTGATGACCCTGGTGGGCAATGACCGCTCGGGCATCGTGCGTGAGATCACCGCGCTGCTGAGCCAGCAGGGCGTCAACCTGGAACGCCTGAGCACCGATGTGCGCCCGGCGCCCATGAGCGGTGATCCGCTGTTCAACGCCGAGGCGTTGTTGCAAGTGCCGGCCACGCTATCGCTGGAAACCCTGCAAGAGGCTTTGGAAACCTTGGCCGATGACTTGATGGTGGAGTTGCGTCAGGAGGAATAACGATCCACAAGGTTATGCAGGGAAATCTTGCATGGGCCTGTGGATAACCTGTAGAGACCCGACGCCAGGCCACGTCCGCCGGCCTTCTGCGCAAGTTGAGCAAAAAACGAGCAGTTTCAAGGGCTTGTGCACAAATGGCGGGGATCAGGTTGTGGATAACCTTGGGGTCGAACGCTACAAGCCACGAAAGCCGTGGCTTGCAGAGGTTTGTACGTTATTTGATCAGCGTTTACGCACGGTCAGCCAGGCATCCAGGCTGTACACCACCAACCCGGCCCAGATAAAGGCGAAGGCGATCAGCGTGCTCGGCGCCAGGTGTTCACCGAACAACAGCACGGCTTCGAGCAACACCAGCGTCGGCGCCACATACTGCAAAAAGCCCAGGGCGGTGTAGGGCAAATGCCGTGCAGCGGCGTTGAAGCACACCAGGGGAATCAGCGTCACCGGGCCTGCGGCCACCAGCCACCAGGCCTCTGAGGTGCTCCAGAATGCCAGTTGCGCGCTGTGGGCGGTCGGGTTGAACAACAACCAGGCGACGGCAATGGGTACCAGCATCCACGTTTCCACCACCAGCCCTGGCAGCGCCTTGACCGGCGCCTGCTTGCGGATCAAACCGTAGAAGCCGAACGTCAGCGCCAGCGCCAGCGACACCCACGGCAGGCTACCGACTTGCCACACCTGCTGCGCCACACCTATCGCTGCCAACCCCACCGCTACCCATTGCAAACGGCGCAAGCGCTCGCCGAGGATCAGCATGCCCAGCAGCACATTCACCAGCGGGTTGATGTAGTAACCCAGGCTCGCTTCAAGCATGCGCCCGGTGTTCACCGACCACACATAGGTCAGCCAGTTAGCGGCGATCAACGAACCGCTGAGGGCCAGGATCGCCAGGCGCTTGGGGTTGTCGCGCAGTTCGCGAAACCAGCCGGGATGTTTCCACACCATCAGCAACAGCCCACCGAACAGGGCCGACCACAACACGCGGTGCACGATGATCTCGGCGGCGGGCACGCTGGCGATGGCTTTGAAGTAGAGCGGGAACAGACCCCAGATGACATAGGCGCTCAGGCCCAGGATGTACCCCTTGCGGGGGTTGGCGGCTTGCATTGCAGAATCCTTGCTCAGGCAGCTAACAAAGCGCAATTGTAAGGATATTTGTCAGACAACGCTCGTTCCCACGCTCTGCGTGGTAACGCCGCCTTGGACGCTCTGCGTCTGCTTTTAAATCGTGACGCGGAGCGTCACAGGATGCGCGCCCACGCGGAGCGTGGGGGCGAGCATGGACAGCCAGCTCCCACAGGAGGCAGGGCCAGGTCAGAAGAGCTTCAGCGGTTCTTCATTGAGCGCCGACAGTTGCTCGCGCAACGCCAGCACCTGGTCACCCCAATACCGCTCGCTGCCAAACCACGGAAAGCTATGGGGAAACGCCGGGTCGTCCCAGCGTCGTGCGAGCCAGGCACTGTAGTGCATCAGGCGCAGGGCGCGCAGCGGCTCGATCAGCGCCAGTTCGCGCGGGTCGAAGTCGTGGAATTCCTGGTAGCCATCCATCAGCTCCGAGAGCTGGCCGAGGCATTCCTGGCGGTCGCCAGCCAGCATCATCCACAGGTCTTGCACCGCTGGGCCCATGCGGCAGTCATCCAGGTCGACGATATGGAACATCTCGTCGCGGCACATCATGTTGCCGGGGTGGCAGTCACCGTGCATACGGATGTTCTTGTGCGGCGTGGCCTTGTAAACCTCTTCCACACGCTTGAGCAAGTCGCGGGCCACGGACTCGTAGGCCGGCAACAGGCTTTTGGGAATGAAGTTGCCTTCAAGCAAGGTGGTGAGGGAGTCGTGACCGAAATTCTTCACCCCCAGGGCTTCGCGGTGTTCGAACGGGCGGGTGGAGCCTACCGCGTGCAAACGCCCCAGCAGTTGCCCGAGCCGGTAAAGCTGATCGAGGTTGCCTGGCTCTGGCGCGCGGCCGCCACGGCGGGGAAACAGGGTGAAGCGGAAACCTGCATGTTCGAACAGGCTCTCGCCGTTGTGGACCAAGGGGGCGACCACCGGTACATCGCACTCGGCCAGTTCGAAGGTGAAGCGGTGTTCTTCCAGGATCGCCTCGTTGGTCCAGCGCTGGGGGCGATAGAACTTGGCGATCAGCGGTTCGGCGTCTTCGATGCCCACTTGGTACACGCGGTTTTCGTAGCTGTTGAGCGCCAGAACCCGCGCGTCGCTGAGGAAACCGATGCTTTCGACGGCGTCGAGCACCAGGTCTGGGGTGAGTGTTTCAAACGGGTGGGCCATGCGAACTCCTGCGCGCAGCAGGGCGCCGCGTCCGGCCGGGTATGGTAACAGCATAGATAGCCGGTGGCTGTGCGGACGCCTTCGCAGGCAAGCCAGCTCCCACACTGGCATGTATTTACACATCGAAATGTGGGTGCTGGCTTGCCTGCGATAGCGGTCTATCAGGCGCCTACGATCCCGCCATCATCCCGCCGAATCGCCATCACCGAAGACCGGGGTTTGCCATTGGGCAGGTGTTCCGGCCAGGTCGAACCACCGGTTTCCCCTGGGTGCTGAATGCCCACGAACAAGGTTTTCTGGTCCGGCGAAAAGCTGATCCCCGTCACTTCACACGCCACCGGCCCCACCATGAAGCGACGGATTTCACCCGTGCTCGGGTCGGCGCACAGCATCTGGTTATTGCCCATGCCCGCAAAGTCGCCGGCGTTGCTGTAGTCGCCATCGGTCAGGATCCACAGGCGCCCGGCTTTGTCGAAGCCCAGGCCGTCGGGGCTGTTGAACATGTTTTGCGGGTTGATGTTGGACGAGCCGCCCTTGGGGTTACCGGCATGCACGCCGGGGTTGCCGGCCACCACGAACAGGTCCCAGGTGAAGTCCGTGGCACCGTGGTTATCGGCGTCGGCTTTCCAGCGCAGGATCTGGCCGTAGACGTTTTTCTCCCGTGGGTTGGGGCCGCCCGCCGGCTGGCCCTCTTCGCCGCGCTTGGCGTTGTTGGTCAGGGTGCAATAGACCTGGCCATCGGTAGGGCTGACCACGATCCATTCCGGGCGGTCCATGCGTGTGGCTTTCACCACGCTGGCGGCCAGGCGCGCATGAATCAGCACCTCGGCCTGGTTAGCGAAACCGCTGCTGGCGTCAATGCCGTTTTTGCCATGGGTGAGTTCGACCCACTGGCCTTTGCCCTTGGGGTGGTCGGCGTTGCCGTCGCCCGCGTCGAAGATCGCCACGTACAAGGTGCCGTGGTCGAGCAGGTCTTTGTTGGCCTTCGGGTTGTTGTGGTTGATCTGATCGCGGCTGATGAACTTGTAGATGAATTCACCGCGTTCATCGTCGCCCATGTACACCACGGCGCGGCCGTCACGGGTTTCGGCGAGGGCCGCATTCTCGTGCTTGAAGCGGCCCAAGGCCGTGCGTTTTACCGGGGTGGATTGCGGATCGAACGGGTCGATTTCCACCACCCAACCATGGCGATTGAGTTCGTTGGGGTTCTTGGCCATATCAAAGCGCGGGTCGTGCTGATGCCAGTTGATGTCCTTGCTGGCGGCCACCACGCCGTAGCGCTTCTGCCCTGCGTCGAAGGTTTGCTGCGGGTTGCTGCTGCCGAAGCAGTCGGTGAAGTTTTCTTCGCAGGTCAGGTAGGTGCCCCACGGCGTCTTGCCGTTGGCGCAGTTCTGGAACGTGCCGAGGACTTTTTTGCCGCTCTTGTCGGCGGTGGTTTTCAGCCAGTCATGGCCGGCGGCAGGGCCACTCAAACGGATCGGCGAATTGCCGTGGATGCGCCGGTTGTAGCGTGAATCCTGGACGAATTGCCAGGTGTCGCCCTTGCGGCGTACTTCGATCACCGACACGCCTTCGCTGGCCAGGGCCTTGCGCACGTCTTCGGCCGATTGTGGCGCGCCGCCGTGGGCGTAGAGGTAGCGATAGTTGGTGTATTCGTTGTTGATCGCCATCAGCGCGCGGTTGTCGTCACCGGGGAATGGAAACAGGCTCATGCCGTCGTTGTTGTCGCCGAACTGTTGTTCCTGAGCCTTGGCGGTGCCATGGCCGGACGGGTCGAAAGCCGGGGCGTTCTTGTACAGGGGCTGGCCCCAACTGATCAACACCGAAGCACTGTAGCCCGGTGGCAGGGTGATGGTGTCGCTGGTGGCGGCGGCGATGCTGGTGAACCCCAGCAACGGGCTGGCGGTAGCGGCATTCACGGCCAGGGCGCTGCGGCTCAGCAGGTTGCCGCCGAGGAACATCGCGGCGCCGCACAGGGCGCCTGCGCCGATAAAGCGACGGCGGGTCAGGCCCACCATCTGTTCAAGGTCGGTGGCTTGGTTTTCTTCTAATAGGCTCATCACAGGCTCCTTAAGGTTTTTGCAGACACCTTAAGCAGCGCTTGTGACCGAATTGTTGCAGCTTGAAGACGCGCGCCCGTTACACCGGGGTGCCAAGCAATACATGGCTGGGTGCAAACTGCACGCGGATCGGCTGGCCCTGCGCTGCATCAATGGCCTTGAGCGCGACGGGCGGCGCCAGCGCGCACAACACTTGGCCGTTGGGCAGGGCAATACGGACCTCGCTGGGGCCGTCTTCGGCGGCGAGAATGGTCTCGATCCTGCCTTCCAGGCAATTGTGTCCAAGTGTTTCAGCTTGCCCTTCCGCCAGTAATTCAAGCCACCCGGCCTTGATCAGGGCCACTACTTCCACACCGGTCTGCAGTTCCAGGCGCAGGGTGCTGTCGTGGGTGATCTGTGCGTCGAGGTGCAGGCCGCCGGCCAATTGCAGGCGGATCATGTCGTTGTGGCCATGGCTCTCTATGGTGCTGACCTGGCCGTGCAATTGGTTGCGCGCACTGGTGCGCAGCATCAAGCGGCCCAGCAGGTTGAAGTCGCTGGCCGCTTCGTCCGAGCCAAGGATCTCGGCCTGAAGCAGTTGCAGGCGCTGATAAAGGCGCAGGACCCGTTCCCCTTCCTGCGTCAGTTTGGCGCCGCCACCGCCCTTGCCACCGACGCTGCGTTGCACCAGCGGTTTTTGCGCCAGATTGTTCAGCTCATCAATGGCGTCCCAGGCGGCCTTGTAACTCAACCCGGCACTCTTGGCCGCACGGGTGATGGAGCCCTGCTCGGCGATATGCCCCAGCAAGGCAATACGCTGGGGGCGGCGGATGATGTGTTGGCTGAGAGGGCTGGGCACAGACATGGCAGATACGCTTGGGTGAGATGCGCCGACGTTGCCGCGCTGGCGCAGGGGAGTCAAGTCAGCTGCCGGGTTTGGGCGTACGGGCCAGGCAATACACGTCCACCTGGCGTGCGCCGGCATTTATCAACAAGCGCGCAAGGCTGTGGGCGGTGGCGCCGGTGGTGAGGACGTCGTCTACCAGCGCCACATGTTGCCCGGCAACTCCGATGCCGGGGGCCAGTGCGAAGGCGTTGAGCAGGTTGCGTTTGCGGGTCTTGGCATCGAGGTCTTGCTGCGCCACGGTTTCATGGGGGCGTAAGAGCGCGTGTTCATTAAAGGGAATGTCGAGGGCGTGATTGAGCCAGCGGGCCAGCATCAACGCTTGATTAAAGCCGCGTTCGCGCAGGCGTTTGCGCGCCATGGGCACCGGTAGCAGGCAGTCGGGGCGCTCCAGTTCGGCGTTATCGAAGCGATGCTGCAAGTGCTGCCCCAGCAGGCGCGCCAACAGATGCCCCAGCGGCCAACGCGCCTGATGTTTGAAGCGGCTGATCAGGGTGTCCACTGGAAAGCTATAGGTCCATGGCGCGATCACTTGGTGAAAGGCCGGAGGCTGTTTTTGGCACTGGCCGCAGATCAACCCATCCATGGGCAAGGGCAGTGCGCAGCGCTCGCATTGTTCCATCAGCCATGGCAATTCTGTTTCGCAGACGTTGCACACGGCCTCGGCCGAGTCGGTGCACTCATCGCAAATCAAACAGGTCTGTATTCTTTTTAACCAGATGTAAACTTGGTGTTTGTGCTCAGGTTGACAGTGCATGAATCTTCCTTAAATATGCCGAGCATCCGTGTCGTGCCTGTGGATATTGCCCTTCCCACAGCGCTTGCCAAAGCATAATCAAGGAATCGCCCATGAGCGCCAGCACCTCTGCCACCCTGCGTCACGATTGGTCTTTAGCTGAAGTCAAAGCCCTGTTCGTGCAGCCCTTCAACGACCTGTTGTTCCAGGCGCAGACCGTGCACCGCGCGCATTTCGACGCCAACCGCGTGCAGGTCTCGACCCTGCTGTCGATCAAGACCGGCGCCTGCCCGGAAGATTGCAAATATTGTCCGCAGTCGGGCCACTACAACACTGGCCTGGAAAAAGAGAAATTGATGGAGGTGCAGAAGGTCCTCGAGGAGGCCGCTCGTGCCAAGGCCATCGGTTCGACGCGTTTCTGCATGGGTGCGGCATGGAAACATCCGTCGGCCAAAGACATGCCCTACGTGCTGGAAATGGTCAAAGGCGTGAAGGCCATGGGCCTGGAAACCTGCATGACCCTCGGACGCCTCGACCAGAACCAGACCGAAGCGCTGGCCCAGGCCGGCCTTGACTACTACAACCACAACCTCGACACCTCGCCGGAGTTCTACGGCTCGATCATCACCACCCGCACCTACAGCGAGCGCCTGCAAACCCTGGCCTATGTGCGTGATTCGGGGATGAAGATCTGCTCGGGCGGTATCCTCGGCATGGGCGAGTCCCTCGACGACCGTGCCAACTTGCTGATCCAACTGGCCAACCTGCCGGAGCATCCGGAGTCGGTGCCGATCAACATGCTGGTGAAGGTAGCGGGCACGCCGTTGGAAAACGCCGATGACATCGACCCCTTCGATTTCATCCGTATGCTGGCGGTGGCGCGCATCCTGATGCCGCAGTCCCACGTGCGCCTGTCGGCCGGCCGCGAAGCCATGAACGAGCAGATGCAGGCCCTGGCGTTTTTTGCCGGCGCCAACTCGATCTTCTACGGCGACAAACTGCTGACCACCGCTAACCCCCAGGCTGACAAGGACATGCAACTGTTCGCACGCCTGGGCATCCTGCCCGAAGCCCGTGAAGAGCATGCCGATGAAGTGCACCAGGCGGCGATCGAGCAGGCGTTGGTGGAGCAAAAGAGCAGCGAGCAGTTCTACAACGCTGTGGTGTAACCACCTTTGGAATGCATTCCAGCTCCTCCAGTGGATTGAGTTGAACCTGTTAAATCGAGGCCAGCATGTCTTTCGATCTCGCCGCGCGCCTCGCTGTTCGCCGTGCCGACCATCTTTACCGCCAGCGCCCCTTGCTGCAGAGCCCCCAAGGCCCGCATGTGGTGGTGGACGGGCAACCGTTGTTGGCCTTCTGCAATAACGATTACCTGGGCCTTGCCAATCACCCGCAAGTGATCGAAGCCTGGCGCGCCGGTGCGTCCCGCTGGGGCGTGGGCGGTGGGGCTTCGCATTTGGTGGTGGGCCACGCCACACCGCACCATGAGCTGGAAGAAGCTCTGGCTGACTTGACCGGTCGCCCGCGTGCCTTGCTGTTCACCACCGGCTACATGGCCAACCTTGGCGCGGTCACGGCGCTGGTGGGGCAGGGCGATACGGTATTGGAAGACCGGCTTAACCACGCGTCCTTGCTGGATGCTGGTTTGCTGTCCGGTGCGCGTTTCAACCGCTACCTGCATAACGACGCAGGCAGCCTGGCCAAGCGCCTGGAGAAAGCCACCGGCAATACCTTGGTGGTCACCGACGGTGTGTTCAGCATGGATGGCGACCTCGCCGACCTGCCCGCGCTGGCCCGTGAAACCCGGGCCAAAGGTGCCTGGCTGATGGTGGATGACGCCCATGGCTTCGGCCCGCTGGGCGCCAATGGCGGCGGTATCGTCGAGCATTTCGGCTTGAGCCAGGACGACGTGCCCGTGCTGGTTGGCACCTTGGGCAAAGCGTTCGGCACCGCCGGGGCCTTCGTGGCCGGCAGTGAGGACTTGATCGAGAGCCTGATCCAATTCGCCCGCCCGTATATCTACACCACCAGCCAACCACCGGCACTGGCCTGCGCCACCCTCAAAAGCCTGGAACTGCTGCGCAGCGAACATTGGCGACGCGAGCACCTCAACGCGTTGATCCGCCAGTTCCGTCATGGCGCCGAGCAGATCGGCCTGGGCTTGATGGACAGCTTTACGCCGATCCAACCGATCCTGATTGGCGACAGCGCCCGGGCACTGCGCCTGTCGCAGATGCTGCGCGAGCGTGGCTTGATGGTGACTGCCATTCGCCCACCGACCGTGCCCGCCGGCAGTGCCCGTCTACGGGTGACATTGACGGCGGCCCACAGCGAGGCGCAGGTGCAGCTATTGTTAGATGGGTTGCAAGCGTGTTTTCGCTTGTTAGACGCCTCGGAGCCCGGCCATGCGTAATCGACTGATATTGCTGCCGGGCTGGGGCCTGGGTGTGTCCCCGCTAGAACCGTTGGCCGCTGCGCTGCACGGCCTGAACGAGCATTTGCAGGTACAGATCGAACCCTTGCCGGCGCTGCAAGCCAGCGAACTCGGTGAGTGGCTCGATGAACTCGATGCGACGCTGCCGGACAATGCCTGGCTCGGGGGCTGGTCGCTGGGCGGCATGCTCGCGTCCGAGTTGGCGGCGCGCCGTGGCGAGCGGTGCTGCGGCTTGCTGACCCTGGCGAGCAACCCGTGTTTCGTCGCCCATGACGGCTGGCCCCATGGGATGCCTGCTGAAACCTTCGATGCATTTCTGGCCGGCTGCCACGCCGACTCCCAGGTCACGCTCAAGCGTTTTGGCCTGTTGTGCGCCAAGGGTGCCGAAGACCTGCGCGGCTTGTCGCGGTTGTTGGTCAGCGGTGCGCCGAATACCTCCCCCAGCGTCTTGATGCCCGGCCTGGAGCTGCTGGCCCAACTGGATACGCGGGCGGCCCTGCAGGCTTTTCGCGGGCCGCAGTTGCACCTGTTTGCCGGCCTGGACGGGTTGGTGCCTGCCGAAGCCGCCAGTGACCTGCTGGCCTTGCTCCCCGATGTAGAAATCGGCCTGATTGAACAGGCCGGTCACGCGTTTCTTCTGGAAGACCCTCACGGAGTAGCCGGGGCTATCCAGGCTTTTTTGCATGAGTGTGTCGATGACTGACCTATCCCACCCGCCCTTGCCTGGGGGCTTGCCGGACAAGCGCCAGGTCGCAGCCTCGTTCTCCCGTGCGGCGGCCAGTTACGACAGCGTGGCCGAGTTGCAGCGTGCGGTCGGGCATGAACTGCTCAGCCGCTTGCCGCACGGCCTGGTGCCCCAGCGTTGGCTGGACATGGGCTGTGGCACGGGTTACTTCAGCCGCGTATTGGGCAAGCGTTTGCCCGGCAGCCAAGGTGTGGCGTTGGACATTGCCGAGGGCATGCTCAACCACGCGCGTCCGCTGGGCGGCGCCGCGCACTTTATAGCCGGTGATGCAGAACGCTTGCCGCTTGCAGCTGACAGCGTTGAGCTGCTCTTCTCCAGCCTCGCGGTACAGTGGTGTGCCCATTTTGATGCGGTGCTCAGCGAAGCCCGGCGCGTGCTGCGACCAGGTGGCGTGCTGGCCTTTGCCAGCCTGTGCGTAGGCACCCTGGATGAGTTGCGCGAGAGTTGGCGGGCGGCGGATGGCCTGGTCCACGTCAATCGCTTCCGCACCTTCGAGGCTTATCAGCAACTGTGTGCGGCCAGTGGTTTGCGCGTGATCAGCCTGGAGCGAAAGCCCCATGTGTTGCATTACCCGGATGTGCGCAGCCTGACCCATGAACTCAAGGCACTGGGCGCCCATAACCTCAACCCAGGCCGCCCGGGAGGGTTGACGGGCCGTGCGCGGATTGTCGCGCTGGTAGAGGCCTACGAGCAGTTCCGCCAGGCCCAGGGCCTGCCCGCCACGTACCAGGTGGTGTATGCCGTACTGGAGAAACCGTTATGAGCGCCGCTTACTTCATCACCGGTACAGACACCGATGTTGGCAAGACCACCATCGCCGCCGGCCTGTTGCATGCGGCCAGGCTTTGCGGCAAAAGCACGGCCGCCGGAAAGCCGGTGGCGTCGGGCTGCCAACTGACGGCCCAGGGCCTGCGCAATGCCGATGCGTTGGCGTTGCTGGCCGAGTGTTCCGTGCCGCTCAGTTATGCCGAGGTCAACCCGGTGGCCTTCGAGCCAGCTATCGCGCCGCATCTGGCAGCGCGCGAGGCGGGCGTCGGGCTCACGGTGCAATCGCTGCTCAAGCCGATGCAGCAGATCCTGGCACGGGGCGCGGACTTCACCTTGATCGAAGGGGCAGGCGGTTGGCGCGTGCCCTTGGCCGACCAGGCCAACCTGTCGGACCTGGCCATGGCGCTCAAGCTGCCGGTGATCTTGGTGGTAGGCGTGCGCCTTGGGTGCATCAGCCACGCGTTGCTCACCGCCGAAGCCATCGCACGGGATGGCTTGCCGCTGGCGGGCTGGGTGGCAAATATCATCGACCCCAAGACCTCTCGTCTGGAAGAAAACCTCGCCACCCTGGCTGAGCGCCTGCCCGCGCCTTGCCTGGGGCGAGTGCCTAAACTCAAGCATGCCGGGGCTGCCGCGGTGGCCGAGTACTTGGAGCTGGACCTGCTTGACTGATTTTGGCTATCGCTAAGGCAATATGCCATTAGTGTTTTTGACGGGCCTTTTGCCAGGATGTCTGGTTCAATCGGGCTTCACGATTCTCTAAAGGCAGGCTTACGCCATGGACATCTCTGGAAGCAGCGCGTTTTATTCGGGCCTGAGCACTATTCAGACCGGGCAGAACCGTGTCGACCAGGCGGCCGGCAAGATTGCCAGCGCCGGAACCACCCAGCCATCGGCCGCGCAAAGCGACCGTCTGCAAGCCAATGACCGCGCCCAAGCGTCCAATTCGGCGAGCAACATGGTGGAAATGGCCCAGGGAAAGTTTCAAGTCGAGCTGGGGGCGAAAGTCGCCAAGGCTTCGGACGAAATGCTCGGTACCTTGATCGATACCTACGCTTAACTTCTCTATCGCTTGCCCGCTCCTCTCTGTGGGAGCTGGCTTGCCTGCGATAGCATCAACGCATACTGCCTGATAGATACACCCTGGCGTCTGCATCGCAGGCAAGCCAGCTCCCACAGTCGTTCCGCGACATTCTGCTTTCCTTAAATCATGAGGCATCCCGCCGCAGGCCTCGCCGTGCCTGGCTGACCCGCGTCAAGACAAACGGCATCTGGCCGACGCTTGACAACCCTGGGTGGTAAACGTATGTTTCAAACACCTGTTTGACCGCCATAACAAATCCACGCGGTTGTTCATCCCAGTTACATCAGCAGAGGTTTATCGCTATGCCTGACTACAAGGCCCCCTTGCGTGATATTCGCTTCGTTCGTGACGAACTGCTCGGTTATGAAGCGCACTATCAGAGCCTGCCGGCTTGCCAGGACGCTACCCCGGACATGGTCGACGCCATCCTCGAAGAAGGCGCCAAGTTCTGTGAGCAAGTACTGGCACCGTTGAACCGCGTGGGCGACATCGAAGGGTGTACCTGGAGTGAGTCAGGCGTTAAGACCCCTGCGGGTTTCAAAGAGGCCTACAAACAATTCGTCGAAGGCGGCTGGCCAAGCCTGGCCCACGACGTGGAGCACGGTGGCCAAGGCCTGCCGGAATCCCTGGGCCTGGCTGTGAGTGAAATGGTCGGCGAAGCCAACTGGTCGTGGGGCATGTACCCTGGCCTGTCCCATGGCGCGATGAATACCATTTCCGAGCACGGCACTCCCGAGCAGCAAGACGCTTACCTGACCAAGCTGGTGTCGGGCGAATGGACCGGCACCATGTGCCTGACCGAGCCACACTGCGGCACCGACCTGGGCATGCTGCGCACCAAGGCCGAGCCTCAGGCTGACGGTTCCTACAAAGTCTCCGGTACCAAGATCTTCATCTCGGCCGGTGAACACGACATGGCCGACAACATCGTCCACATCGTACTGGCCCGCCTGCCGGATGCACCGGCTGGCACCAAAGGCATCTCGCTGTTTATCGTGCCCAAGTTCCTGCCCAACGCCGATGGCTCGGTGGGCGAGCGCAACGCGGTCACCTGTGGTTCCCTGGAACACAAGATGGGCATCCACGGCAACGCCACCTGCGTGATGAACTTCGACGCGGCCACCGGTTTCCTGATCGGCCCGGCGAACAAAGGCCTGAACTGCATGTTCACCTTTATGAACACCGCTCGGCTGGGCACCGCGCTGCAAGGCCTGGCTCACGCCGAGATCGGCTTCCAGGGCGGCTTGAAATATGCGCGTGATCGCCTGCAAATGCGCTCCCTGACCGGCCCGAAAGCGCCAGATAAAGCCGCTGACCCGATCATCGTGCACCCTGACGTACGCCGCATGCTGCTGACCATGAAGGCCTTCGCCGAAGGTAACCGTGCGATGGTGTACTTCACTGCCAAGCAAGTGGACATCGTCAAGTACGGTACCGACGACGAAGCCAAGAAACAGGCGGATGCCCTGCTGGCCTTCATGACGCCGATCGCCAAGGCGTTCATGACCGAAGTCGGTTTTGAATCGGCCAACCACGGCGTGCAGATCTACGGTGGCCACGGCTTTATCGCTGAGTGGGGCATGGAGCAGAACGTTCGCGACAGCCGCATTTCTATGCTGTACGAAGGCACCACCGGCATCCAGGCGCTGGACCTGCTCGGCCGTAAAGTGCTGATGACCCAAGGCGAAGCGCTCAAGGGCTTCACCAAGATCGTGCACAAGTTCTGCCAGGCCAACGAAGGTAACGACGCGGTTAAAGAATTCGTTGCACCGCTGGCGGCACTGAATAAAGAGTGGGGCGAGTTGACCATGAAGGTCGGCATGGCCGCGATGAAAGACCGTGAAGAAGTCGGTGCTGCCTCGGTGGACTACCTGATGTACTCCGGCTACGCCTGCCTGGCTTACTTCTGGGCCGACATGGCACGCCTGGCCGCCGAGAAACTGGCCGCTGGCACCAGCGAAGAGGCGTTCTACACCGCCAAGTTGCAGACTGCGCGCTTCTACTTCCAGCGCATCCTGCCGCGTACCCGCACCCACGTGGCAACCATGCTGTCGGGCGCCAACAACCTGATGGACATGAAAGAAGAAGACTTCGGCCTGGCTTACTAAGCCTTACCGGGTTCTTCTGAAAACCGCCGCCTCCTTCGGGACGCGGCGGTTTTTTTGTACGTGTGTAGGCGCGAGTCTAAAAAACCACAGCAATGCACTCAGGGATTGCGATGAGCTGCCGTTACAGTGATGGCAATGTGATACATGCCCGGTCGGTTGTGCTTAACTGACCGCCTAGAAGCACAGCGCCATTATTTGTTTGCGGGTCGGAGTTTTACCCTTGTCACGCGTGTCCGCTGTACGTTTCAGCCATTTCCTACCGTCGCTGCTGCTGTTGCTGGCTGGGCTCTCGGCTGCGTACGTCAAGGACCTCAGCGTCTTCTTCACCTCGCTGTTCAACGTACTGCCCACCCTGGTTCTGCTGCTCGGTGGCGCTTACTGCGCGGTGTATCGACGCCAACGTGAACTGTTCCTGATGGTCACGGTGTACGTCGCCTATTTCCTGCTGGACACCCAGACCGACTTCTACCGCGACAATGGCCGCGTGCGTGAAGACGCTGCGGTGGTGTTCCACCTGTGTTGCCTGCTGTTGCCCTTGCTGTTCAGCATTTATGCGCTGTGGCAGGAAAAAACCCATCTGTTTCGTGACTTCGTCGCCCGCTGTGCGGTGCTGCTGGCGGTGGGCAGTGTGGCGCTGGCCCTGGAGCAAAGTTTTCCCCAGGCCTTGCTGGGCTGGTTGGCGGAGATCCGTTGGCCGATGCTGCATGGCGCCTGGATGAGCCTGATCCAACTCTCGTACCCAATGTTCCTGATCGGCTTTCTCACCCTGGCCGCTCAATACTGGTACCAGCCGCGCCCGCTGCACGCCGCACAACTGGTGGGGCTGCTGGGCATGTTCTGGATGTTGCCGCAAACTTTCATCCTGCCGTTCACCCTCAACATCATGTGCAGCCAAGTGATGCTGATGATCGCTGCGGGCGTGGCGCACGAGGCGTATCAAATGGCGTTCCGTGATGAACTCACCGGCTTGCCGGGGCGCCGTGCCCTCAACGAGCGCATGCAGCGGCTAGGTCGCAACTATGTGCTGGCGATGAGCGACGTCGATCACTTCAAGCGTTTCAATGACACCCACGGCCACGACGTGGGCGACCAGGTGCTGCGCCTGGTGGCGAGTAAGTTGTCCAAGGTCAATGGAGGCGGGCGGGCCTACCGTTACGGCGGTGAAGAGTTTGCCGTGGTGTTTGCCGGCAAGACTCTGGATGAGTGCATGCCGCACCTGGAGGAGATCCGCGAGATCATCGCCAGCTACGACATCAAGTTGCGCAACCCGGACCGCCCCCAGGACGATCATCAAGGCCGCCAGCGCCGTGCCGGCAGCGGCGCGTCCAGTGTGTCGGTGACGGTAAGCATCGGCGTGGCCGAGCGCCAGGCCGAGCAACGCAGCCCCGACGAGGTGCTCAAATCCGCCGACCAGGCGCTTTACACCGCCAAGGGCGCGGGGCGTAACTGTGTGGTCGCAGCCGGGCAAACCCGCCGTGGCGCGGTGCGCATGGAGAGCGCTGCCGGTTGAGTAATGGCGCTGTATTCAGCAGCGCTACAGTGATTGTCCACGGCCATGGCCGGCAGTAGGTTAACCCTATCTGCTGCCGGAGACATTGCCATGCCTGAGTACAAAGCTCCCCTGCGCGACATGCGCTTTCTGATCGACAACGTATTCGATTTCCACGGCCACTACGCGGCCCTGGGCGCCACGGATGCCAGCCCGGACATGGTCAGTGCGATCCTCGAAGAAGGCGCCAGGTTCTGCGAAAACGTACTCGCGCCGCTCAATCGCAGCGGCGATGAAGAGGGCTGCCATTTCGATAATGGCGTGGTGACCACGCCCAAAGGCTTCAAGCAAGCCTTTGCCCAGTATGTGGAAGGCGGCTGGCACGGCGTGGCGGCAGACCCAGCCTACGGTGGCCAGGGCCTGCCCCATTCCCTGGGCCTGGTGCTGAGCGAGATGATCGGTTCCAGCAACACCTCCTGGGGCATGTACCCTGGCCTGACCCACGGTGCCATGTCCGCCATCCACGCCCACGGCACCGACGAACAGAAAGCCACTTACCTGAGCAAACTCACCGCCGGCGAATGGACCGGTACCATGTGCCTGACCGAAGCCCACTGCGGCACCGACCTGGGCTTGATCAAGACCCGCGCCGTACCGCAGGCAGACGGCAGTTACGCGGTCACCGGCAGCAAGATCTTCATCTCGGCCGGCGAGCACGACATGAGCGCCAATATCATCCACCTGGTGCTGGCCAAACTGCCGGATGCGCCGGCGGGCACCAAGGGCATTTCGTTGTTTATCGTGCCCAAGTTCCATGCCGACTCCGGCGAGCGCAATGCGGTGCACTGCGGCTCCATCGAACACAAGATGGGCATCAAGGCCTCGGCCACCTGCGTGTTGAACTTCGATGGCGCCAAAGGCTATTTGATTGGCGAGGCGAACAAGGGCCTCAACTGCATGTTCACCATGATGAACCACGCACGCCTGGGCACCGGCATGCAGGGCCTGTGCAACGGCGAGGCGAGCTTCCAGGGCGCGATCAAATATGCCAACGACCGCCTGCAAATGCGTTCGCTCACCGGCGCCAAGGCTCCGGAGAAAGCTGCCGACCCGATCATCGTGCACGCCGATGTACGCCGCATGCTGCTGACCATGAAAGCCTTCAACGAGGGCAACCGCGCGTTGACCTATTTCACCTCGCAACTGCTCGATACCGCGCACCTGGGCAGCGACGCTGGCCAACGCCAGGAAGCCGAGGACCTGTTAGCCTTCCTCACGCCGATCTGTAAAGCCTTCATGACCGAAACCGGCCTGGAGGTGACCAACCACGGCATGCAGGTATTCGGTGGCCATGGCTATATTCGAGAGTGGGGCATGGAGCAACTGGCCCGTGACGCACGGATTGCGCCGATCTATGAAGGCACCAACGGCATCCAGGCCCTCGACCTGCTTGGGCGCAAGGTCCTGGGCAGCCAGGGCAAGTTGCTGCGTGGGTTTACCAAGATTGTGCATAAGTTCTGCGCGGTCAATGCCGAGCATGCGCAACTCAAGGCCCATGTGGCGCAACTCAATGAACTGAACCAGCAATGGGGCGAACTGACCCTGAAGGTCGGCACGGCAGCGATGAAAAACCCTGACGAAGTGGGCGCGGCGGCGATGGATTACCTGATGTACAGCGGTTACATCATCCTTGCCTACCTGTGGCTGCGCATGGCGATCGCGGCGCACGCGCAGGATGACGAAGGGTTTGCCCAGGCGAAGCTTGCGACCTGCGACTTTTATTTCAAGCGCTTGTTGCCGCGTACGTCCATGCACCGTGCTGCGGTGGAGGCGGGGAGCGAATGCCTGATGAGCTTACCGGCGCAGGCCTTTGCACTGTAGATGTCACTGATTGCTCGGGGTCAAAATGTGGGAGCGGGCTTGCTCGCGAATGCGCTAGTGCAGTCAAAGATGTAGCGACTGACACGCCGCATTCGCGAGCAAGCCCGTTCCCACAATGGTTTGTATGTGACTTATAAATACTTAATGGTCACGAATGGACCCTATGTGTCTGAAAAGTTGTTCGGGTACACTCGGGGTCTGTAAAACCGATCCTATCGAATTACTTTTCACGTTCTCACGAGGTTTGCCATGGCTGATTACAAAGCGCCGTTGCGTGATATGCGCTTCGTCCTCAACGAAGTGTTTGAGGTCGCTGATACTTGGGCCCAGTTACCGGCATTGGCAGACAGCGTTGACGCCGAAACCGTCGAGGCGATTTTGGAAGAGGCGGGCAAGGTCACCGCCAAATCCATTGCCCCGCTCAGCCGCGGCGGCGATGAGCAAGGCTGCCACTGGGCGGACGGCGCCGTGACGACTCCCGACGGTTTCCCCCAGGCCTACAGCACCTACGCCGAAGGCGGCTGGGTCGGTGTGGGCGGCGACCCGACCTACGGCGGTATGGGCATGCCCAAGGCCGTGTCGGCGCAGGTTGAAGAGATGATCAACTCGTCGAGCCTGGCTTTCGGCCTGTACCCGATGTTGACCTCCGGTGCCTGTGTATCGATCAACACCCACGCCAGTGAAGAACTCAAGGCCACCTACCTGCCGAAGATGTATTCCGGTGAGTGGGCCGGTTCCATGTGCCTGACGGAAGCCCATGCCGGTACCGACCTGGGGATGATCCGCACCAAGGCCGAGCCTCAGGCGGACGGCTCCTACAAGGTCAGCGGCACCAAGATCTTCATCACCGGTGGCGAGCACGACCTCACCGAAAATATCATCCACCTGGTGCTGGCCAAACTGCCGGACGCACCGGCCGGGCCCAAGGGCATCTCGCTGTTTCTGGTGCCGAAGTTCCTGGTAAATGCCGATGGCAGCCTGGGCGCGCGTAACCCGGTAAATTGCGGCTCCATTGAACACAAGATGGGCATCCAGGCCTCCGCTACCTGTGTGATGAACTTCGACGAAGCCGTGGGTTACCTGGTCGGTGAGCCCAACCGTGGCTTGGCGGCGATGTTCACCATGATGAACTATGAGCGCCTGGGTGTTGGCATTCAGGGCTTGGCGTCGGGTGAGCGGTCCTATCAGAACGCGATTGAATATGCCCGCGACCGTGTGCAGAGCCGTTCCCCGCTGGGCGCGCAGGCCAAGGACAAGCCGGCAGACCCGATCATCGTGCATCCGGATGTCCGCCGCATGTTGCTGACCATGAAGGCGGCGAACGAAGGCGGCCGGGCGTTCTCCACCTACGTGGCGACGCAGTTGGACATCGCCAAGTTCAGCGACGATGCCCAGGCGCGCGAGCGTGCCGATAACCTGGTGGCGTTGCTGACGCCGGTGGCCAAGGCGTTCCTCACCGACCTGGGCCTGGAAACCACCGTACTTGGCCAGCAGGTGTTTGGTGGCCACGGTTACATCCGCGAGTGGGGCCAGGAGCAATTGGTGCGTGACGTGCGCATCACTCAGATCTACGAAGGCACCAACGGCATTCAGGCCCTGGATCTGATGGGCCGCAAGATCGTTGGCAGCGGCGGTGCGTTCTATACCTTGTTCGCTGATGAGATCCGCCAGTTCATCGCCGCATCGGGCCCTGAGTTGGCCGAATTCACCAAACCGCTAAGTGCGGCAGTGGATAACCTGGATGAGTTGACGGCCTGGGTGCTGGACCGCGCCAAGAGCAATGCCAATGAAATCGGTGCGGCCTCGGTGGAATACCTGCATGCGTTCGGCTACATGGCCTATGCCTATATGTGGGCGCGCATGGCCAAGGCGGCGTGGGGCAAAGAAGGCGAAGAGGATTTCTACGCCAGCAAACTGGGAACTGCGCGTTTCTACTTTGCCCGACTGTTGCCGCGTATCCACTCGTTGAGTGCATCGGTAAAAGCCGGCAGCGAATCACTGTTCCTGATGGATGAAGCCCTGTTTTAAGGGCGAGGAGGGCGTGTAAGCATTCTCTTACATGACGTGCTGCTAATCGTCCTCTATCGCCACATTGGATCCACGGCTAATCTACTTCACATGGACGTCGCGCAGGAAGCGCAAAGCAACAACACGGACACGTAGGATTCTGCCAGGACGGCGGAGTGAAATGGATGTCAGGGAAACAGTCTGCAAAGCCCCGCTTCGGCGGGGTTTTCTTTTGCCCGCGAAAAAGTCAGGCGGTTGTCGACGGGGCATTCATCACGTCTTCCAGCAGGGTGCGCAGCAACGCCACCGTCGCCTGCTGGCGTTGCACATCGCGGCATACCAATCCTACTTTCAGCGGTACCCTGGGCTCGCTCAAGGGTTTCCACAGCAGCGCCTTGCTGTTGTGTTCATCCTGGGACCGCCCAGGCAGCACGGTCGCCAAACGGGTGTGAGGCAGGCTGTCGAGAATGCCCACCATGGTATTGAGTTCCGCCTGCACTTGCGGACGCCGCCCGAGGTTGGACAGTTGGCCTTGCCAGATCTGCCGAACCTGAAACTCTTCCCCCAGCAGCAACATCGGTAATTCGGCGGCTTGTTTGAGCGAGACTTTCTTGAACTCGCGCAACGGATGATCTTCGGGTATCACCACCTTCAGCTCGTCTTCATACAGCAACACGCCGTGCAGGCCCGGCTGACGGGGTGGCAGGTAGCTGATGCCGATATCGAGTGAGCCATTGAGCAACCGCCGCTCAATCTCAAGCCCGGTCAGCTCGTAGATCTGCACCACCAGATGGGGCTGGGCCTTGCGCACGCGCTCAAGCATCTGCGGTACCAGGCTGGTGTGCACGGTTTGCAGCACGCCGATGGCCAGGGTGCGCATGGCCTGGCCCTTGAAGTTGCGCAGTGCCTCCACGGCTTGCTGCATCCCATCAATGAGCGGCAACGCGTGGTTGTATAAAGTGTGCGCCGCCAGCGTTGGCAGCAGACGCTTGCTGCTACGTTCGAACAGACTTACATCAAGGTTCTGTTCCAATTGGCGAACCTGTTGCGACAACGCTGGCTGGGAGATCGACAGACGCTCCGCGGCACGGCCTACATGGCCTTCCTCATACACCGCGACGAAATAACGCAGTTGCTTGAAATCCATAAGGTTTGCTTATCGAAAAAGCTGGAAAATCGAAATGGCCGCTGGCCCCCGAGGCGCCTAGTCTAGCGCCTATTCGCAGGGCTTACAGGGCCGGATCGGACAATGAACAGCGTTTTTGTTGATAGCGTTTACATAGGCAACGCAAAAAATCTGAAGGCCTTATTGGCAGGCGGCATCGACCAAGGTCAGGTTGCCAACGGAGGTGAAGTGTGAACTTGTTCCGTCGCTTCGCGCCGAGTCTGGATGACCTGCTTGTGCATGCCCCGCGTGCAGAGGTTTCCAGCCAGTGCCTGATGCCCACTGTGGCGCGCCCGCCCCAGGTGTTTGTGCAGGGGCAGGGCTCCTGGCTTTCGGACGCTGACGACCGCGCCTATCTGGATTTCAGTCAAGGCGGCGGCGCCAACAGCCTGGGCCACAGTCCTCAGGCCGTGCGCGACGCCATTGCCGAACAGATGCATACCGTGATCAACCCTGGCCTGGGTTTGCACAACCGCGCGCAACTGGACCTCGTCGACCGTCTGTGCCACCACACCGGCAGTGATCAGGCCTACTTGCTCAACACGGGTGCCGAAGCCTGTGAAGCGGCCATCAAGTTGGCACGCAAGTGGGGCCAGCTGCATCGTGGCGGCGCTTACCACATCCTCACGGTAAGCAATGGCTGCCACGGCCGGAGCCTTGGGGCGATGTCGGCGTCGGCCATGGCCTGCGAAAACCGGTTCGAACCGCAGCTGCCAGGTTTCAGCCAGGTGCCGTTTAACGATCTGCCGGCCCTGCATGCAGCGGTCGATGCGCAGACCGTCGCCATCATGCTGGAGCCGATACAAAGCGGCGGCGGTGTCGTCCCTGCGACAGAACATTACCTCAAAGGCGTCGAACGCCTGTGCCGTGAGCTCGGGATCCTGCTGATCTTCGACGAAGTGCAAACCGGTATCGGCCGCTGCGGCAGCCTGCTCGCCGAACAGCAATACGGCGTGCGCGCCGACATCATTGCCCTGGGCAAAGGCCTGGGAGGCGGTGTGCCCTTGGCGGCGCTGGTGGCGCGTGGTAATGCCTGTTGCTTCGAACCGGGCGAGCTGGACGGTACACATCACGGCAATGCACTGATGGCATCTGCGGGTATCGCCGTACTCGACGCTCTATTGGAGAACGGCTTTCTCGAGCACCTACGTGAATCTGGCTTGTACCTGGCAGAAGGCCTTGCCCGGCTGGCCTACCGTTACGACCATGGGCCCTTGCGCGGCAACGGGCTGCTTTGGGGCCTGACACTGTCGGACGATTGCGCCGCAGCAGTGGTCAAGGCCGCGCTGCACGAAGGCCTGATTCTCACTGCCTCACAACCTGACTGCCTGCGCTTTACCCCTGCGCTGAACATCAGCAAAACCCACATCGACGAAATGCTGCTGCGGCTTGCCCGCGCCTTTTCTCGGGTGCGCACCGCTCAAGTGCAATGCCGCAAGGGCATCGCCGTTTGACCCCAGTTTCCTGAACCGTCTCGCGGCATACGCGGCGCCTCCAGCCTGATTCTTTTGGCTGGGGGCGTTTTTTTGTCTGGGTAATTTCTGGTGTGAAAACGTTGATTGAGCCTCCCTGGGAACAGTGGTTTCTTAGCGGACGTCGGCAAGGACCGCCGATGGGGCACAGCGTGCTCGACTTTTAATCTATACCACTGGGTGGTATGTTTTTGGGAAGGGACCTCCATGAAGCTCAGGTTGTTTAAAACACGGCGATTTGCCGAGGCGGCCAACAAAGCCTGGATCTGCGATTCGGAGTTGGGGGAGGCGTTTGGCGAAATGCTGAGGGGGCAGGCAGATAATCTGGGCGGTGGTGTCTGGAAAAAACGCCTCAATCAAAATCGACATCGTTCAATCACATTGGCCAAGGGTAGGCACTATTGGGTTTATCAGTTGCTGTTCGCGAAGAAGGATCAAGGCAACATTACGCAGAGCGAACCTGTTTGGTTTCGATCACTGGCCAAAACTTATGAAAGGTTAAACGAAGCACAGATTCAGCAAATGCTGGATCTCAAGGAGTTTGTGGAGATACATCATGACCAAGAAGTATAAAAGCGAGGCGTTTGAGTCCATTCACCAGTCAGCCAAGGCACTTCATGCTGTCGGCGCCATCAGCAAAACCACTCTGCGAGAATATGATGAGGCGTGCTTATCCATGCCAGACCAAATACCTGCCGAACAGATCAAGCAACTACGTGAAAGCAGCCATGTCAGCCAACCTGTGTTCGCCCGCTACCTGAACACCAGCGCGTCCACCGTCAAAAAATGGGAGTCGGGAGAGAAACGGCCTAGCGGCATGGCGCTCAAATTATTGAGCATCGTGCAAAAGCATGGCCTGCAGATTCTGGCCTGAGATGGCCCAATGCCAGAATCCACTGAACCCTCACGAACCGCCAAGGTCGATTAGCTACACGGCTCACACGAGCCGATTTTCTGGAGCTGACCCATGGACATCATTCGTATCATCATCGCCATTCTGCTGCCGCCATTGGGTGTGTTCCTACAAGTAGGTTTCGGCGGTGCCTTCTGGCTGAATATCCTGCTGACCCTGTGCGGTTACTTCCCGGGCATCATCCACGCGGTGTACATCATCGCCAAGCGTTGAGGCGTTCAGCCTTTTGCAATGAGCCTTGAGTTGCGCTCATTGCGAAAGGCCAGTTGCTCGATGGTCTGGGTGGCCTGTTCGGCTTCTTCCCGCGCCTGAAGGATGATGCCGTGCTGCTCGGATTTGCTGCATACCGGGTCGGCGTTGCTGGCGTCACCGGTGAGCATGAAGGCCTGGCAACGGCAGCCGCCGAAATCCTTTTCTTTTTCGTCGCATGATCGGCACGGCTCGGGCATCCAGTCGTAGCCACGAAAGCGATTGAAGCCAAACGAGTCGTACCAGATGTGCTGCATGCTGTGGTCGCGCACATTGGGAAACTGCACGGGCATTTGCCTTGCGCCGTGACAAGGCAGGGCGGTGCCGTCGGGTGTGACTGTCAGGAAGATGCTGCCCCAGCCGTTCATGCACGCTTTGGGGCGCTCCTCGTAATAATCCGGTGTCACGAAGATCAGCTTGCACGGGTGGCCTTCGGCTTCCAGCTTGGCGCGGTACTCATTGGTGATGCGTTCGGCGCGCACCAGTTGCTCGCGGGTGGGCAGCAAACCCACGCGATTGAGCTGTGCCCAGCCGTAGAACTGGCAAGTGGCGAGCTCGACGAAATCTGCTTCCAGCGCAATGCACAGCTCGATGATGCGGTCGATCTTGTCGATATTGTGCCGATGGGTGACGAAGTTCAGCACCATCGGGTAGCCGTGGGCTTTCACGGCTCGGGCCATTTCCAGTTTTTGCGCGAAGGCTTTTTTGGAGCCGGCCAGCAGGTTGTTCACCTGTTCGTCACTGGCCTGGAAGCTGATCTGGATATGGTCCAGGCCGGCTTTCTTGAAGTCGCTGATTTTTTGTTCGGTGAGGCCGATGCCAGAGGTGATCAGGTTGGTGTAGAAACCCAGCTTGCGAGCCTCGCCGATCAGTTCGGCCAAGTCCTGGCGCACCAGCGGCTCACCGCCGGAAAACCCCAGCTGCGCAGCACCCATTTCACGGGCTTCGCGAAATACCTTGATCCATTGTTCGGTGCTCAACTCCTTGCCCTGCTCGGCGAAATCCAGCGGGTTGGAGCAATACGGGCACTGCAACGGGCAGCGATAGGTCAGCTCGGCCAGCAGCCATAGCGGTAGGCCGATGGCGGGTTTTTCAGGCAAGGGTGATCCAGTGCTCAGCACGGGCGACCTCCATGAATTGCTCGATGTCGTCACCCAGCTCCGGTACGCCGGGGAACTGCTTGTCCAGCTCGGCAATGATGGCCGCCACGTCGCGCTCGCCGTCGATTAGGCCGCCGATCAATGCGGCGCTGTCGTTGAGCTTGATCATGCCTTCGGGGTAGAGCAACACGTGGCCTTTCTGTGCAGGCTCGTACTGGTAGCGATAGCCCTGGCGCCAGGTCGGTTTTTTGCTGCGATCAAAGCTCATAGGGTAATCCCTTTATGCCATACCCGCTGTTCGGTCACGCTGTGATACGGCGGGCGTTTGAGTTCGTAGGCCATGCTCATGGCGTCCAGCATGCTCCAGAGGATGTCCAGTTTGAACTGGAGAATGTCCAGCATGCGCTCCTGCCCCTCGCGGGTGGTGTAGTGCTGCAGGGTGATCGCCAAGCCGTGTTCCACATCGCGCCGGGCCTGGCCCAGGCGGGTGCGGAAGTACTCGTAACCGGCCGGGTCGATCCACGGGTAGTGCTGCGGCCAACTGTCGAGGCGCGACTGGTGGATTTGCGGCGCGAACAGCTCGGTCAGCGAGCTGCTGGCGGCTTCCTGCCAGCTGGCGCGGCGGGCGAAGTTGACATAGGCGTCCACGGCGAAGCGTACGCCGGGCAGCACCAACTCTTGGGAACGCAGTTGGTCGGGGTCCAGGCCCACAGCCTGGCCCAGGCGCAGCCAGGCTTCGATACCGCCGTCTTCACCGGGCGCGCCGTCGTGGTCGAGCAGGCGCTGGATCCATTCGCGACGGATTTCACGGTCTGGGCAGTTGGCCAGGATCGCCGCGTCTTTCAGCGGGATATTCACTTGATAGTAGAAGCGATTGGCGACCCAGCCCTGGATCTGCTCACGGCTGGCGCGGCCTTCGTACATCGCCACATGGTAGGGGTGATGGATATGGTAGAAGGCGCCCTTGGCGCGCAGGGCGGCTTCGAACTCAGCCTTGCTCAACGGTGTGTCGGTCATTTCGATCGCTCCTACAATTCAATGCTCATGCCGTCGTAAGCCACTTCGACATTGCGCCGCACCAGCTCCGCTCGCTCGGGGGAGTCTTCATCGAGGATCGGGTTGGTGTTGTTGATGTGGATAAGCACTTTGCGCTGTTTGGGCAGTTGCTCGAGCACTTCAAGCATGCCGCCGGGGCCGTTCTGTGCCAGGTGGCCCATCTCACGCCCGGTGCGTGTGCCGACGCCACGGCGCTGCATTTCATCGTCGTCCCACATCGTGCCGTCCACCAGCAGGCAGTCACTGCCGGCCATGATGTCCAGCAGCGGTGCGTCGACCTTGCCCAGGCCCGGGGCGTAGAACAATTTGCCGCCGGTGCGCAGGTCTTCGACGATCAGGCCAATGTTGTCACCGGGGTGCGGGTCGAAACGGTGCGGCGAATAGGGCGGTGCGGCGCTGCGCAACGGCAGCGGGGTGAAGCGCAGGTTGGGGCAGGCCGGGATGGTGAAGCTGGCGTCCAACTCGATGCGGTTCCAGGCCAGGCCACCGTTCCAGTGGGTCAGCATGGTGAACAACGGGAAACCGGTGCTCAGGTCTTCGTGGACCATGTCGGTGCACCACACCTGGTGCGGGCAGCCTTCGCGCAGGCTCAGCAGGCCAGTGGTGTGGTCGATCTGGCTGTCCATCAGGATGATTGCGCTGATGCCGGTATCGCGCAGGGCGCGGCCCGGTTGCATGGGCGCAAAGCCCTGGAGTTGCGCGCGGATATCCGGCGAGGCATTGCAGAGCACCCAATTCACGCCATCGTCGGAGATCGCGATGGACGACTGGGTACGCGCGTGGGCCCGCAGGCTGCCATCGCGAAAACCTGCGCAGTTCACGCAGTTGCAGTTCCACTGAGGGAAGCCACCGCCGGCGGCGGAACCTAGAATCTGGACAAACATGATCGCTCCATCAAGCACAGCTCAAAACAAAAACGCCCCGGGCGAACCGAGGCGTTGTATCACTCAGCCAATCAACGGCTGGCGAAGTACATGGTGACTTCGAAACCAATACGCAGATCAGTGTAAGCAGGTTTGGACCAGGTCATATTCTTACTCCTATCAAGGGATGGGACGTTCACTACCAAGTAATACATATAGTCCACCTCCTGTTGGAGATGTTCAGATATTGCTGCGCAATGTTACGCAATTTTATTCAAGTTAGCGCTGTCTCGGTGGAGAAAGCCTGTTGCAGGGTTGGCAATGATCACGGCGCTGCTTGCCAGTCGTCGCTGATACGCGGCCCGTTGGCCACGCATTGCCAGCCGCCTGCGGCGTCATTGAGTTGTTGCGCGGCGCGCTGCACATCCTCGCGTGTGCACGCTTGGATCAACTGTTGAAGCTGATCCAGATAACCCGACGAATGACCTGCCAGGTGCGCATGCCACAGCAAGTCGGCAGCTTCGTTGATGGGCAGCGTCTGGGCCGCGAACTGCTGTGCGAGGGCCTGGTTACCCAAGTCGGGGCTGCGTTCGATCAACGACGGCAGTTGCCCCAGGAAGGCCTGCAACTGTTGGACGATGCCGTCCAGGGAGGCGCTCGGCGATTGCACCCCAAACAGCAGGCCGGTTTGGCCGTTGATCTGTCGGATGCCGCTGAACACGGCGTAGCCGATTTGCAGTTCGACTCTCAAACGCTGGTAGAACGGCCCCTGGAGCACGTGCCCGAGCAACCGCCAGTGGGCTTCATCGGCGAGGGATTGAGTCGGCGTTGGGCAAAATAGCAGTAGCGCTGCTTCGCTGGATTCGGTGCTGACTGCGTGCCAGCGCTTTCGTCCGTCAAGGGACTGAGGTGTAGAAGGCACGCTTGCCGGTTGCCCAGGCAGCCGGACCGCTGCGGCTTTGATCGCGGCTTCACAGGCGGGTGGCAGGCCTGCGCCCAGCGCCTGCCAGCGCGCGGTAGCCCATGATGCTGTCGTCTCCTGAGGCTGGGGCTGAACACCCGCGCAGCAAGCGGGCAACGCCTTGAGCAGTTCCCGGATGGCGATCATCGGCACGGGAGCGGTCGGTGGCAAAGGTTCATCCGAGTCACTCAGACACCGCGCCAACGCTTCGAGCACCGCCGGCATGGGCTCGTGGAGGCCGTGCATCTTCACCTGCCAATCCGTGGCGCAGGTTTCGCAAGACAACTCGACGCCGGCCTGGCGTGCCTGTTCGCGCAACGGCTGCAACAGGCTTTCCAGCCAGGTGGGTACCGCCGAGTCAAACCGCCAGTGCAGGTACAGCGCGCCTTCGCCAGTGTCATCCGCCAACGCCTGGCTGAAGGTCAACGCTGACAGCTCCCGTCGGCCCCGTGAGCGATCCTGGGCAAAGGTGCGCAAGCCACGGTGGGCGCTGGTTTGGCCACGAATCAGGCCAGCGCGTTCTTCCTTGGCGGGCGCACGAAGCAAGGGGTTATTGGGCGGCAGTTGCCAAGGGGGCCGGGAGGCGGGGAGGTGCAGTGAATCGAGCATGGCCTTGAGGGCTACGACGCCTTGTTCCGACAGGTCTTGGGCATCGTTGCGCGCCAACGCCAGGGCGCCTTGGACCTGTTGCTGGCGAGCATTGAGCAAGGCGAACTCTTCGCGTAACGCTGTCCAGTCGCTGTGTGCGAAGAAACCCAGCCAGTCGTGCAGCAACTCTTCAATCTGCGTAGCCGGTTCGCGTTCGCTGGCGAGGGTGAAGTTTATATCCAGCACGGCTTGATCCGCGAATTGGTACAGCACGGATGCCTGCAGCGCGGTGGCCAGTCGTCGCGCTTGCAGTTCAGCGAGCAACCCGCCGGGGGCCGAGGCGTTGAGCCAGGTGCAGAGAAACGCCAGCGCTTCCCGTGGCGCGTTACACGTAATAACCTGATGCAGGTGTTGGCCGGCGACGTGTTGATAGCTGCGTGCCGGGCCATGCATCAAGGCCGGTGGAGCGGCCTGCGGGTGCAATGGGCCGGGCGTCAGTTGGTCACTGAACTGCTGGGCCAAGGCCTGCAGGTCGGCCAGCGATTGTGGACCGGCGAGGCTCAGGGTCATCTGCCCGCTTTGATAAAAGCGTGCGTGGAACCCTCGCAAGGCGTGCTGAAACTCGTCGCTTTCCACCGGCAGGCTGTCGCGCTTGCCGGCATGAAAACCTCGTAGAGGATGATCCGCCGCCAAGCCTTGCAGCAGCGCCACTTGCTGTTGGGCCTTGGCATCCTGGGACCAGGCGATGAACTCCGCCTCCAGCACTTCGCGTTCACGTTGTTGATCGTCGAGGGCCAGGCGCGGGTGAGCCAGCATATCCGCCAAACGCGCCAGCCCGTCTGCAAAAGCCGGCACCGGCAGTTCAAAGAAGAACTCGGTGGTGCGCTCACGGGTGCTGGCGTTGACCTGCCCACCGTGGCGCTGCACGTAGGCCATCAGCCCTTCGCCGACTGGGAAACGTTCGGTACCGAGAAACAACAAGTGCTCAAGAAAATGCGCCAGGCCAGGCCAGGCCAATGGCACGTCATGGCTGCCGGCAGCCACGTGTAAAACGGCGGCGCAGCGCTTCAAGCGTGGCGCATGGCGCAGGCAAACCCGCAGGCCATTAGCGAGAGTCAGGTGAAGGGGATGAGGGTGAACCGGCGCAGGCATGGGCACTTCCGAGGCGTGGGAAGTGCCTATGCTAGCAAACCCAATGGGTCAGGGCTTGTGCAGTGCGCCGTAGAGTTCGGCGCGACGGTCTTGCAGGTAGTGGTTGGCGGCGCGGGCGTCGACAATAGATTGGCGATCCAGGGTGCCGACGATCAAGGCTTCATCCAGGCCGGCCTGGGCAATTCGCTGGCCGTCCGGCGCGGCAATGCTGCTTTGCCCGCAGTAGTGAATCTCGCCTTCGTGCCCGCAATAGTTGGCATAGGCCACGAAGCATTGGTTTTCAAAGGCTCGCGCCCGCACGGTGACGTCGGCAACGAAGTCGAACGGCACCATATTAGCGGTGGGCACCAGAATCAGTTCGGCACCGGCGAGGGCCAGGCGCCGGGTGTTTTCCGGAAACTCCAGGTCGTAGCAAATCAGCATGCCCACCTTCCACCCGTTCAATTCCACCACCGGGAAATCATCGGGGCCGGCGCTGAACATTGAGTGGTCAAGATCGCCAAACAAGTGGGTCTTGCGGTAGTTGCACAGGCGCTTGCCCTGGGCGTCGATCAACTGCACGGCGTTGTAGACCTGGCCGTCTTCGGCCCGCTCCGGGTAGCCATACAGGATCGCCAGCCCGGCACTTTGCGCCAGTTCGGCAATCGCCTGCGCCGATGGCCCATCCTGTGCCTCTGCCAGTGCGCCAACGGCTTCGGCGCCAATGTTATAGCCGCTGAGAAACATCTCTGGCAGCACCAGCACATCGGCGCCGTGTGCCTCATGGGCCAGTTGATGCAGGCGCTGCAGGTTAGCGGCCACATCCAGCGGCAGCGGCGGGCATTGGTACAGGGCGACACGCATGCTCAACTCCTTATTCTGCCAGGGCGATTGGCCCTATTTCATCGAATACGTCGCCTGGGCCTGGGTTCTCCGGGTGGGTGCTGCCACCGAAGTGATTCATGATGCCCCATACCGCGTTGAGCGAGGTTTGTACCGCGCCTTCGACCCAGGCGGGCGTCCACGATACATCATCACCCGCGATGAAGATCCCGCGTTGTTCGGCGGGCATATCCTTCTGCATGAAGTGCGCATACATCCGCTGGTTATAGCGATAGTGACCGGGCAAGGCGCCTTTGAAGGCCCCGAGGAAATGCGGATCGGCCTCCCAGGACACGGTGATCGGGTCGCCGATGATGCGCGCCTTGATATCAACGTTGGGGTAGATCTTCTTCAGCGCATCGAGGGCCAGTTTCACCCGCTTGTCGATAGGCTGGGGCAGCATCTTCAGTGCGTCGCTCATCCACGAGTAGGACAGGCAGATCACCCCCGGCTTGTCGTCACCGTTATCGAACAGGTAGGTGCCCCGGGTCAGGCGGTCGGTGAGGGTCATGCTCATCAGGTCGCGGCCGGTTTGCGGGTCTTTGTCTTTCCAGAATGGGCGATCAACCATCACGAAGGTTTTCGATGACTGCATGTAGCGGGTGCGATCCAGGGCCATCCACATTTTTTGTGAGAACAGGGTTTCGTCGCATTCGATCTGGGTGGTCAGCAACCAGCTTTGGCAGGTGGTCAGCACCGCTGCGTATTCACGGGTGTCGCCATAGTTGTCGGTAACGGCGAAGCGGCCATCGGCGGCGTGGGCAATGCGCTTCACGCCGGCCCGTGGCGCACCTCTATGCAGCGAGCTCAGGCTGGTACCGGCCGGCCAGTGGGCGCAGCGTTCCGGCACATGGCGCCAGATGCCCATGGGCACTTGGGCCACGCCACCGACGATCAAGTGTTGATGATCATCGCAGTTGGTCATCACCACGCGGAAAATTTCCAGCATGGAGTTGGGGAAGTCAGAGTCCCAGCCGCCGGTACCGAAACCGACCTGGCCAAACACCTCGCGGTGGTGGAACGACAATTTGGCGAAGGCTTTGGAAGTGGCGACGAAGTCGTAGAAGGTACGGTCATCCCACAGCGGCACGAGCTTGTTCCACAACTCTTTGAGGCGCGGCACGTCGCGGTCGCGGATCGCCTGCTGGATATCGCCGAACTGCGAACCGGCCTCCAAGGCGTCGGCCCAGGCATCGGCGACTTCCTGGAACAGTGCCGGTAAATCGGAGAGTTTTTGCGCGTAGTGAGTCTGGCCTTCCAGGTCGATCACAGTGCTGCCGGACGCCGGCGTCAGCGGGTTGGGAAAGGGCTTGGTTTCCAGTCCCAGCTTGTCCACGTAATGGTAGAACGCCGTGGACGACACCGGGAACCGCATGCCGCCCAGCTCGGCGATGATGCCTTCGGCGCCTTCAAAGGCCTGCGAGCGCAAGCGGCCACCCATCTTCGAGGCTTCATACACAACGGGCTTGAGCCCGAGTTTCATCAGCTCGTAGGCCGCAACCAGGCCCGCGATCCCGGCGCCGACGATCGCCACTTCGGCGCCGTGATTGGCCGCAGGAATGCTGCCCAGCCCGGCGGGGTGTTCGATCCAGTCATCAAAGGCAAACGGGAAGTCCGGGCCGAAAATGGTGATGGGTTTCTTACCGTCGCCCGGGTGGCGATTGGGCTTGCTGAGGGTGCTGGACGGAATGCTCATGGCTGACCTTACTGACGGCTCGGCGGGAGGAGGGCCCGTTGAGTATAGGAAAAGATGGCAGCCAGTTTAGGGAACGTTGCGCGCGTTAATAAGACGCAATCTGTCGTCGAATTGCGATAGTTTTAGTCAATGTGACGACTTGAGTGGTCAGATTGGTTGTCCGCGATCCAATTTGTTACTGAGGATGATCGAGGTGGTGGTTTTTTCCACGCCGTCGACACTGCCGATCTGGTCCAGCAATTGGTCCAGTTGCTCCGGCGAATCGGTGCGCAGCCAAGCCACGTAGTCGAACTCTCCACTTACCGCGCACAACTGCTGCACTTGCGCCATGGCGCTCAGCCTGCGCAACACCTCTTTGCCCGAACGGGGTTGCACGGTAATGCCCACATAAGCTTGCAACCCCCCATCCGCAACGCGCTGGCCCAGGCGCACGCCGTAACCGGTGATGACCTGGGTTTTCTCCAGGCGGGCCAGACGCGACGTGACGGTGGTGCGCGCGATGCCCAACTGCCTGGCGAGCATGGCCACGCTTTCACGGGCGTTGAGCTGCAGGGCGGCGATCAGTTGGCGGTCGATTTCGTCTAGGGCGGGCAAGGGGGGCTCCAGTGCGGGGGCAATGAGCAAGCATGGTACAGGCTTGGCCTGGCTGAAAGAACCGTGATGCCAGATACGCAAAAGCCGCGCAATGCGCGGCTTTTTTTGTGTGGTGGGCCCAGTAGGACTCGAACCTACGACCAAGGGATTATGAGTCCCCTGCTCTAACCAACTGAGCTATAGGCCCTCAGTAGGTCGCGGATTATAGCGATGGTTTGTTCACTGTGCCATCCGAAAAATCCTTGTGCCGTGTACGAAGGAAGCTGGCGGCAAAAAGCTCCGGCGGCAGGGGCAGGCTGACGATGTAGCCCTGCATCTGTTCACACCCCTCGCTTGCGAGGAATGCTTGTTGCGCCGGAGTCTCCACGCCTTCGGCGATGATGGTGAATTGCATGCTGTGGCCGAGGGCGATGATGGCGCGCACGATGGCTGCATCGTGAGGGTCGTCGGGCAAGCCGCGCACGAAGGATTGGTCGATTTTGAGGAAGTCCAGGGGCAGGCGTTTGAGGTAGCTGAGGGACGAGTAGCCGGTGCCGAAATCATCGATCGCCAATTGGACGCCCAGGCGCTTGAGTTGGTGCAACACCGCGAGCGCTTCTTCGGCTTGGCTCATGATGAAGTTTTCGGTGATTTCCAGTTGCAGGCAGCCGGGTTCGAGGCGGTAATCGTGCAGCAGTTGTTCGATGCGTGATAGCAGGTTGGGGTGACGCAGTTGCGCGCCTGCGAGGTTGACGGACAGGGGGCCGAAATCCTCGAAAGCCGCTTGCCAGGCGTGCAGTTGCCGGCAGGCCTGTTCCAGTACCCAGTCGCCGATTTGCAGGATCATGCCGTTCTCTTCGGCCAAGGCGATAAAGTGTTCGGGCGGGACGTCGCCCAGAGTCGGGTGGTGCCAGCGGATCAAGGCTTCGGCGCCGATCAGTTGTTGGGTGACCAGGTTGCGCTTGGGTTGGTAATACAGGCTCAATTCTTCACGTTCGATGGCGCGGCGCAGTTCGTGCTCCAGCGCTACGCGTTCATTGGCTTGGGCAGTCAGGTCGCGGGTATAGCGCTCGACCCGGTTACGCCCCTTGGCCTTGGAGCGATACATTGCGGCGTCGGCATTTTTGACCAGGGTGGCGACGTCGGTACCGTCTTGCGGATACAGGCTGGTGCCGATACTGGCGCTGATAAAGAACTCATGCTCGCCGGCTTGGAATGGCGGGGTAAAACAGTCGAGCAGTTTGTTCGCCAAGTGCTGGGCGTCGCTGGCCTGTTGCAAGCCGGGCAACAGGATAATGAATTCGTCGCCGCCCAAGCGAGCAACGGTGTCTACGTCCCGCAACTGCTCCTTGAGGCGTACGGCGATGTCTTTGAGCAGCAGGTCGCCGATCGGGTGGCCGAGGCTGTCGTTGATGTGTTTGAAGCGATCAAGGTCGAGAAACAACACCGCGCCCTGTTTACCACTTTCCTGCTGGCCGTTGAGGGCGGCCTGCAGCCGGTTTTCAAACAGGGTGCGGTTGGGCAGGCCGGTCAATGGGTCGTGGTGGGCCTGATAATCCAGGCGTGCCTGGGCCAGCTTGAGGCTGGAGATGTCGGCGAACACGGCAACGAAGTGGGTGACCAATTGCTCGCGGTTACGCACGGCGCTGATGGTCAGCCAGCTCGGATACACCTCGCCGTTCTTGCGGCGGTTGGAGATCTCTCCTTGCCAATGACCGTGGGCCGTCAACTGGTGCCACATCGCCGCATAGAACGCGCTGTCATGCAGGCCGGAGGCGAGCAGGCGCGGGGTATGACCAAGGGCTTCAACCTCGCTGTAGCCGGTTATCTCAGTGAAGGCGCGGTTGACGGCGCTGATGTTCTGCCGTGTGTCGGTGATCAAGACGCCTTCGGCGGTGCTTTCGAACACCGTGGCGGCCTGCTGCAGTTTTTCCTGCATCAACTGGCGTTCGGTGATGTCCCGGGCGATGGTCAGCATGCAATCTTCGTCGCCAATCGGCAGTGGGCGGCTGGACACTTCGCACAGGCGAATCTGGCCGTCGGCACGACGGATATGACAGATGAAATCGCGGACAAAGCCGTCGCGCTGCATCAACTCCAGCATGTGCTTGCGTTCGTTGAGGTCGACCCAGATGCCTAGGTCCAGGGTTGATTGGTCAAGTGAGGAGGCGCTGGTGAAGCCGGTCAGGTGGCTGAAACCTTCGTTCACTTCAATCAGCAGGCCATCCCTTTGGCGACTCAGTAGTAAACCGTCAGGGGAAGCATGGAATGCCTTGGCGAATTTCTCTTCGGAGGTTTGCAACTGCTGTTGGGTTTCCTTGAGCTCGGTGATATCGCGCACCACCACCACCAGGGCTTCAGTGGTATCGAGTTGGAACGGCTCAGCTGAGATCAGCCCGGTAAATGCCTGACCATTGCTGCGCAGAAAGGACATTTCCAGGTTACGGATACTGGTGGTCTGTACCCGCTGCAGCAAATCCGGACCGACGCCCTGAATGCCCCATATATTAAGATCTGAGGCGGTTTTGCCTACCACCTCGTCGGCGCGCAGCCCAATCTGGTCCTCGAATGCCTTGTTGACCTCCAGCAGGCAGCCATCAGACAACTGGGCAATCACCAGGATGTCTGGGCACTGCTGAAACACCGAGGCAAATTTCTGCTCGGACAGTTGCAGGGCTTCCTCGGTGCGCTTGGCTTCGCTGATGTCGATCATCAGGCCGCGCAGTACTGGCTCGTGGCCGTGTTCGATCAGGCTGACAATGTCACGTACCCACAGGCAGCGGCCATCAGCGGTGATGACCCGGTAATCAATGCTGTGATCACGGTTAGCACGAGTTTCCCGATAGCAATAGGCCTCGGCGCGGGTCAGGTCGGCGGGGTGGATGATGTTGCGCCAGAAGCCTGGAATCAACCAGTGGGCGCGGGGATAGCCGAGCAGGTCTTCGGCATGGGGCGACACGTAGCTGTAGGTGAAATCGCTGATGCTTGCTTCCCAGGCGATGGCGGACAAGCTCTCCACCAAGCCGCGATAGTGGTACTCGCTGCTTCGCAGTTCTTGTTCAAGGGCGACCCGGCGAGAAATTTCCGAACTGAGCCGGCGATTGATCCGAATAACGATGGCCAGCACCGTACTCAATAGCAGCACCGCTGGCAGGCCGTACGTGAGCAAGTCAGCCCAGAAGGTGCGGTGATCGGTGAAGCTGCCGACCCAATGTTGCTGGATTGCATCCGTTTCGGCTGAGCTGAGGTCGGCGAGGACTTTGTCCAGGATGCCCACCAGGATTTTTTCATCCCGCGGGACACCCATCGCCAGTTGGTAGCGGTAGGGCGTTTCGCCGCTGACGTATAAACCGTCGAGCTTGAGTTGGCGCAGGCTCCAGACGCTGGAGGCGAGGTCGCCGACCACGGCATCCACTTCATCGGTGGCCAGGGCTTGCAGCGTCGAACTGACGTTGGGCAGGGCGACCAGATTCAGGTCCGGATGGTGGGTGCGGAGCAATTCATGGGGCGCGTAGTTTTCCACCACGGCAATTTTAAGCCCGTACAGATCCTTGAGGCTGCGTGGTTTCGCGCCGCCTTCATGGGCCAGGATGACGATGGGAAAGTCGAGATAGGGGCGTGTGAACGCCAGGAAGTTTTGGCGTTCGGGGGTGGACATGATGCCAGGCAGCAGGTCGAGCTGATTATTGCGGGCTTGTTCAAGCACCGCAGTCCAGTTAACCGGTTCGATCAGTTTGATACGCACACCCAGGCGGTCCTGGAGCAGGCGTACGTAATCGGCTGCCAAGCCCTGATATCGGCCATTTTCATCGCGATATTCAAAAGGTGGCCAAGACGCATCCACGCCTAGGCGCAGCTCCTGATGGTCCGCCAACCAGCTACGCTCATCATCCGTAAGAGTCAACGCGCCAGCCGTTGCGGTCCAGGTCAGCAGCGACAGCAGTATCACGGTCGGCAATCTGGGCATAACGGTCTCGTTATGGCACGGGGAATGTCTCGAGTGTAGACGGGCATTGCGAGGGCGGGGTGTGCGAGGCAGTTAATCTGTGCAAAGCAATCGGTAGAAAGCAAAACCCCCGGCCTGGGCCGGGGGTTCTGGTATCACTCGTCGAGGAAGGAGCGCAGATGCTCGCTTCGCGTCGGGTGGCGCAACTTGCGCAGCGCCTTGGCTTCGATCTGACGGATCCGCTCACGGGTCACGTCAAACTGCTTACCGACTTCCTCAAGGGTGTGGTCGGTATTCATGTCGATGCCGAAACGCATGCGCAGTACCTTGGCTTCACGGGCAGTGAGGCCGGACAGTACGTCGCGAGTCGCTTCTTTCAAGCTCTCAACAGTGGCGACATCGATTGGCGACTGCATGGTCGAGTCTTCGATGAAGTCACCCAGATGGGAGTCTTCGTCATCACCAATCGGCGTTTCCATGGAGATCGGCTCTTTGGCGATCTTCAGTACCTTGCGGATTTTATCCTCAGGCATTTCCATGCGTTCGCCCAGCTCTTCCGGGGTCGGTTCGCGACCCATTTCCTGCAACATCTGCCGGGAAATGCGGTTGAGCTTGTTGATGGTCTCGATCATGTGCACCGGAATACGGATGGTGCGGGCCTGGTCGGCGATCGAGCGAGTGATCGCCTGACGGATCCACCAGGTGGCATAAGTCGAGAACTTGTAGCCGCGACGGTATTCGAACTTGTCCACCGCCTTCATCAAACCGATGTTGCCTTCCTGGATCAGATCAAGGAATTGCAGGCCACGGTTGGTGTACTTCTTGGCGATGGAGATCACCAGACGCAAGTTCGCTTCCACCATCTCTTTTTTCGCGCGGCGGGCCTTGGCCTCACCGATCGACATGCGACGGTTGATGTCTTTGATTTCTGCAATCGTCAGGCCGGTTTCGGTCTCAAGCGCGGTCAGCTTCTGCTGGCAACGGATGATATCGGGCTGCAGGCGACCGATGGCTTCGGCGTATTTCGCCTTGCCCTTGGCCAGTGCGTCGCTCCAGCTTTCGTCAACTTCGTTGCCCGGGAACTGGCGCAGGAAATCGGTACGCGGCATGCGCGCATCACGCACACAGAGCTGCATGATCGCACGCTCTTGGGCACGCAGACGCTCAAGGGCGCTGCGAACACGCTCAACCAGGCCTTCGAATTGCTTGGGCACCAGCTTGATCGGCATGAACAGCTCAGCCAGGGCCACCAGCTCGGCAATCGCCTGCTTGTTGCCACGACCGTGCTTCTTCAGGGCCTTGCGGGTGATTTCCATTTGATCGGAAACCGCACCGAAGCGCTGGGCCGCGATGACCGGGTCTGGACCGCTTTCGGCTTCTTCTTCGTCGTCGCTGCTTTCAGCTTCGTCGTCGTCGGAGTCGTCGTCCGCTTTTGCGGCTTTCGCATCAACAGGCGGCGGTACTTCGGCGGCAGGCGGCGCAATGCCGTCGTCCGGGTCGATATAACCGCTCAGGACGTCAGACAGGCGGCCACCTTCGGTGGTGACGCGAGTGTACTCGGAGAGAATGTGGTCAACCGTGCCAGGGAAGTGCGCAATGGCGCCCATCACTTCACGGATGCCCTCTTCGATACGCTTGGCGATTTCGATCTCGCCTTCGCGTGTCAGCAGCTCGACGGTACCCATTTCGCGCATATACATGCGCACAGGGTCTGTCGTGCGGCCGATATCGGTCTCCACCGCAGCCAACGCGGCGGCAGCTTCTTCAGCGGCGGCTTCGTCGGTATCGGCGTCGGCCAGCATAAGGGAATCCTTATCTGGCGCAGTTTCGAATACGTTGATCCCCATGTCGTTAATCATGCGGATGATGTCTTCCACCTGCTCAGGATCTGAAATATCCTCAGGCAGGTGGTCGTTGACCTCCGCGTAAGTCAGGTAACCCTGCTCACGACCAAGAAGTATCAACTCTTTGATACGAGACTGCTGTTGCGCTTTTCCGGACATAACACCCTATCCACTGAAGGTCTTGGCGGGCAAAAAACAAGCCGAGGATTATACCCGAGCTATGACCTCACACGCCAGCTGAGGTCGGGTTTGATGCGTAAACATTCTGTTTTAAGAGGTCGCGCATCTGTTTTGCTATCTGAATTTGCTCTTCAGCCGATAATCCCGGCTGCCTTGCTCTCTTGATAAGTTCGTCGAGGGTCTGAGTGTGTTGACCCGCGGATAACCTATTAATGGTGTCTAAAAACTGTTGTTCAAGGTTGTCGCCGTCAATTAGCCACTCCTTTTCCGCCAGTGCCCGCAATAAACGGCCCTGTTCCGTGCCATGCCAGCGAGCCATCAACTGGATTGAGTTTAGCTTAGGGTTTTTCTGCACGGCTTCGATCAGTGCAATAAGCACCTGAGCATAGGTATTGCTCTCGTTGGCAAAGTGGTCGGCACTTTCAACCTTGCCGGCCAATTGCGGGTGGTGAATCAGTGTGCGCAGTGCAATCAGTGTGGGGGCTTCCACTGCTACGGGCGTGCGTGGCGCGTAGGCTTCATCGCGATCACCGCGTTTGCCGTTTTTGCTCCAAGGCTTTTTGTCCCACTTCTTGCCGCCGGCGCCGGGTTTCTTCGGCGTCCATTCCTGCTGGGGCGCGAAGGCCTCCTGAGGTTGGTGGAAGTCGGCATAGTCCGGCATGGCGTCGTAATCCATCCCAGGGTCGTAGGCTGGCGGCGCCTCTTGCGGGGCGCTGTGCACCAGCTGGCTTACGGCTTCACCGCTCAAACCGGTGATCTCCAGCAGGCGCTGGCGCATCAGTGTGCGCAAATTGGCGCCGGGGACTTTGTCGATCAGCGGCGCCGCAAGGGTGGCCATATGGGCCTTGCCCTCCAGGGAGCGCGGGTCGGCTTCTTCGGTCAGTTGCTGGAAAAAATAATCCGCCAGCGGCTGTGCATGTTGATTGATGCGTGCACGGAACGCATCGGTACCTTCAGAGCGCACCAGCGTGTCCGGGTCTTCGCCTTCGGGCAGGAACAGGAAGCGTGCGCGACGCCCATCCTGCAGACTCGACAGCGTGGCTTCGAGCGCGCGCCAGGCGGCGTTGCGGCCAGCCTGGTCGCCGTCGAAGCAAAACAGCACGCTGGGCACGACACGGAACAGGCGCTTCAGATGTTCTTCGCTGGTGGCGGTGCCGAGGGTCGCGACCGCGTTGCGCAGGCCTTGTTGGGCCAGGGCGATCACGTCCATATAACCCTCAACCACGATGATTTCGTCGAGGTTGCGGTTGTTCTTGCGCGCTTCGAACAGGCCGTAGAGTTCCTGGCCTTTGTGAAACACCGGGGTCTCCGGGGAGTTCAGGTACTTGGGTTTGTCATCACCAAGCACGCGGCCGCCAAAGGCGATGATGCGGCCACGGCTGTCGCGGATCGGGAACATCACGCGGTCGCGGAAGCGGTCATAGCGCTTGCCGGTCTCGGCGTTTTCCACCAGCAGGCCGGCGTCGATCATGGCCTTTTGCTGGAGGGTGTCGTTGCTAAGGTGTTTATACAGATTGTCCCAGCCCGGCGGAGCGAAGCCGAGACCGAAGTCCCGAGCGATTTCGCCGGTGAGGCCGCGGCCTTTGAGGTAGTCGACAGCGGCCTTGCGCTGCGGATGGCTCTTGAGTGCCTGGCGGTAAAAGTCGGCGGCAGCGGTAAGCAGCGGGTACAGCGGCGAATCGGTGGGTTGCCGGGGTTTGTGCGGGCGGCCACTTTCTTCGCGGGGCACTTCCATTCCTGCGGCTTTAGCCAAGTCCTCGACAGCCTGGGGGAAGTCCAGGTTGTCGTGGTCCATCAGGAAACCCAGGGCATTCCCGCCCGCCCCGCAACCGAAGCAGTAATAGAACTGCTTGTCGGGGCTGACGCTGAAGGATGGGGTTTTTTCTTTATGGAACGGGCAGCAGGCGGTGTAGTTTTTGCCGGCTTTTTTCAGCTGTACGCGTGAGCTGACAACATCGACGATGTCGGTGCGGTTCAGAAGGTCGTCAATAAAGCTCTGGGGAATCAGCCCGGCCATGGCGTTCTCGTCATCACTGCGTGTAAATGAGGACCCGTGAGGTGTTCAAGCGCACGTATAGGGGGCTCGATCATCATCGTCTGCATGGGGCATCAGGAAGTGTATCTGCCGAATATTCACTGAGGGTAGTTTCTGATCAGTCTTCGGCATGGAAATGTTGCTCGGGCGTCCGGTCTTGGCCAATGGCAGCCTCGGAAACGCATCGATGGGCACAGCCGACACGGTTGATCGTCTGTTTGAAGAATAGGTGTGCTCGTCAGTAGCCTTGTTAGGCTCGTCAGAAGAGACGTGCACCGCTGGCAAAAGAGCCAGCCCTGACGTGTGAAGCAGTGTCTCGGTCGCGTGTGCGGCGTCGACGGTGAAGCATCAAGCGATATCCGCAAATGCCAACAGCCCGGCTGAGGGCCGGGCTTGGCAGAAGCTTGCTACGAACGTCTGTGTATTAGTACAGACGAACGGCGCGGCGCTGTTCGCGCTGAACTTTCTTAGCGTGACGCTTAACAGCGGCTGCTGCTTTGCGCTTACGCTCAGAAGTTGGCTTCTCATAAAATTCGCGGCTACGAACTTCAGCCAGAACACCGGCTTTTTCGCAGGAGCGCTTGAAACGACGCAGAGCTACGTCGAAGGGTTCGTTCTCTTTTACTTTGACGGCTGGCATCCAGAGCTACCTTCTTTCATTACCGGGAATCAACGTTCTCGTCGCAAAAAATTCGCGGCTGAGGTCGTCGGTTTTTAAGGGTTGCGGATGTTAACCCCTCATTGCCCGGAATGCAAAGCCTCTGATCGAAAACCGCTAGTCGGGAGGGGGAGTGGCGACTATTATGCGCGCCTTCGAATTCAGCCTCTACAAGGCGCAAACCCATGCTAGTACTGGGACTTGAAACCTCCTGCGACGAAACCGGAGTCGCACTATACGACAGTGAACGCGGGCTTTTGGCCGATGCACTGTTCAGTCAGATCGACCTGCATCGCGCCTATGGCGGCGTGGTGCCGGAGCTTGCCAGCCGCGATCACGTCAAGCGCATGCTGCCATTGATCCGCCAGGTGCTGGATGAGGCCGGTTGTGTGGCAACCGAGATCGATGCCATTGCCTATACGGCAGGGCCCGGATTGGTCGGAGCCCTGCTGGTTGGGGCCTCTTGCGCCCAGGCGCTGGCGTTTGCCTGGGGTATTCCTGCTCTTGGTGTGCACCATATGGAAGGCCACTTATTGGCGCCCATGCTGGAAAAAACACCGCCGGAGTTCCCGTTCGTCGCTTTGTTGGTTTCGGGCGGGCATACGCAGCTGGTTCAGGTGGATGGGATCGGTCAATACACACTGTTGGGCGAGTCGCTGGACGATGCCGCCGGTGAAGCGTTCGACAAAACCGCGAAGATGATGGGGCTTAATTATCCGGGGGGGCCGGAAATCGCCCGCCTTGCCGAAAACGGCGTTGCCGGTCGCTACACCTTCCCGCGCCCGATGTGTGATCGTCCTGGCTTGATGTTCAGTTTCAGCGGTTTGAAAACCTCTGCCTTGAACACCTGGCAGCAGAGCGTCAGCGCCGGGGACGACGGCCAGCAAGCCCGTTGCGACATCGCGCTGGCGTTCCAGCAGGCTGTGGTGGAGACTTTGACCATCAAGTGCAAGCGCGCCCTGAAACAGGCGGGCATGAAGCGGCTGGTGATCGCAGGCGGCGTCAGCGCCAACAAGGCGTTGCGCAGTTCCCTGGAAAAAATGCTCGGCGACATGAATGGCAACGTGTTTTACGCACGCCCTGAGTTCTGCACTGACAACGGCGCGATGATTGCCTACGCCGGTTGCCAGCGCTTGCAGGCCGGGCAGCACGAAAGTCTGGCGATCAGCGTGCAGGCGCGCTGGCCGATGGAGCAATTGCCGCCGTTGTAAGGTTCAAGGGCACCGGGTCCAGGCGGGGTATTTAAAAATGCCGTTCGCGCCCGGCAAACAGGTCGCGTAGATTGCCGCGGTGGCGCCAGACGATCAGCAGTGTCAGCACGCTCATCGGTAGCAGCGCTTCTGGTTCCTGCCAGGCCAGCAGCGGCAGGGTCAGCGGCGTGGCAATCAGCGCGGCCAGCGAGCTGGTGCGGGTCAGGTAGAACGTCAGCAGCCAGGCGAGCATGGCCAGTAACGCCGCAGGGGGGTAAATGCCCAGCAGCATGCCGGCCGCCGTGGCGACGCCCTTGCCGCCGCGAAAGCGGAAGTACAACGGGAACAGGTGGCCCAGGACGGCACACAGGCCCACCCAGGCTTGCTGTTGCAAGCTAAGGCCGACGAGGCTGGCGATGAGCACGGGCAGCAGGCCCTTGCAGACGTCGCCCAGCAAGGTCAGGACGGCGAGTTTCTTGCCGGCCAGGCGCAACATATTGGTGGCGCCGGCATTGCCTGAGCCACTCATTCGCGGATCGGGATTTCCCGTCAAGCGGCTGAGCAAAATGGCGAAGGACAGCGAGCCGAGCAGGTAGGCGAAAATCGCCAGTGACCAAAACATGCTAACTATTCCGGGCGAGGACGCCCTGATTCTAACGGGGCATCGCGCCCTTGTCGTGCTGCGGAGAAAAGTGCTTGGACAGAGTGTTTATCGAAGGCCTGGAAGTCGACACCGTGATCGGGGCTTACGACTGGGAGCGCGGAATCCGGCAATGCCTGCGCCTGGACCTGAGCTTCGCCTGGGATAATCGCCCAGCTGCGGCAGGTGACGACCTGACCCTGGCACTGGATTACGCCAGGGTGTCTGCGCGTATCCAGGCCTTTGCCGAGCATTCCCAGTACCAACTGGTGGAAACCTTTGCCGAGCGTCTGGCCGAAGTGCTGATGAGTGAGTTCCAGATTCCCTGGCTGCACCTCAAGTTGACCAAGCCCGGCGCGGTACCGGCTGCCAAGGGCGTGGGCGTGGAGATCGAGCGCGGATGTCGTTGACTCAGGTTTACCTCGGGCTTGGCAGCAATATCGACCGCGAGGCTCGTCTATGCGCCGGCTTGGATGCGTTGGCGGGCTTCTTGACGGATATGCGCTGTTCGGCGGTGTTCGAAAGCCAGCCGGTGGGGATCAAAAGTGGGCCGTTTTTCAATCTGGTGGTGTCGGCTTATACCGACCTGCCGTTGATGGAACTCGATCGCCGGTTGAAATCCATCGAGGCCGACAACGGCCGCTACGCGCCCGACCGCAAAGGCCTGCCGCTGGATATCGATGTGTTGTTGTATGGCGATTGGGTGGGCAATTTCGATGGCTTGATCTTGCCGCGAGCCGAAATTCTGAAAAACGCCTTTGTGTTGTGGCCGCTGTCGATGATGGCGCCGGAGCGTCTGCACCCGGAGGCGGGCAAGACAATGGCCGAGTTGTGGCGAGACGCGCAAATTGATCAGGTATTGGCGCCTGTGGCGTTCGAGTGGCAGGGTCAGCCACTCACGCCACAAGCTCTTTTGTAGGAGCCGAGCGTGCTCGCGAAAAACCTGAGGGCGCTGCGTCATCGTTGAGGTTCTTCGCGAGCAAGCTCGCTCCTACAAGGGCTTTTGCTGTTCTTTGTAGGCTTTAAGCGCCTTGAGCCGTTCGCGCTTGAGCGCCTCGCCCAGTTCGGGGCCTTTGAAACCCTTTTCTAGCAGCGGCGCGACCGGCACTTCGCGTGCCACCTTTGCCGCTCCGCGCAAATAATCGGCCTGTGGATAACTGCGTTGCTCAAAACCCTCGCGGCCACGAGCGTCCATTTCGCAGGCCGCCACGAACTCTTCAAAGCGTTGCGGCCGACGGTACACGTCGAAGCTTTGCAGCAACTCCAGCAACGTCGAGGCCTTGAGTTCAAGCGCGCGATGCCCGTGAGTATGATATTGCCCCACCAGCAACGCCAACTCCTGGCAATCCCTGGGCACCTTGAAACGCTCGTTCACCGCTTTGATCAGCTTCAGGCCGCGTTGCTCGTGGGCAATATGCTGAGGCAACTTATCCACAGGCGTCAGGCCTTTGCCCAGGTCGTGCAGCAGGCAAGCCCAGCGCACGCTCAGCGGTTGCTTGTGCAGGGCTGCTTGCTGCAGCACGCTCAAGGTATGCACGCCGGTGTCTATTTCCGGGTGGTGAGCTGCGGGCTGCGGCACCCCGAACAGCGCATCCACCTCCGGCATCAAGGTATTCAGTGCGTCGCAGTCACGCAGTACTTGGATAAATACCTGGGGTTGATCTTCCATCAGCGCCCGTGAGATTTCCTTCCAACTGCGCTCGGGGGTAAGGGCCTCCAACTCGCCGGACTCACTGAGTTGGTGCATTAATTCGAGGGTCTCAGGGGCGACTGTGAAGCCGAGAGGCGCATAGCGCGCGGCGAAACGCGCAACGCGTAGTACGCGGAGGGGATCTTCGGCGAACGCGGGAGAAACATGCCGTAAAAGACGCGCTTCAAGATCACGTTGTCCCTGATAAGGATCAGTCAGGTTACCCTCGTCATCCTCCGCCATGGCATTGATGGTCAGGTCACGCCGGATCAGGTCTTCTTCCAGCGTAACGTCGGGGCTCGCATGGAATATAAAGCCACCGTAACCCCGGCCATTCTTGCGTTCGGTGCGAGCGAGGGCGTATTCGTCACCGTTTTTCGGATCGAGAAACACCGGAAAATCGGCGCCCACCGGTTTATAACCCTTGGCGAGCATCTCTTCAGCCGTCGCGCCAACGACGACGCGGTCTATATCGGTGACCTCGATGCCCAGAAGGCGATCACGCACGGCGCCGCCGACTTTGTAGATTTTCATGAAAAAGCCTCCATTAGCGGCACAGGATAACGCCTGAGCCTGGCCAATGGAGGCTTTGCTGTTTCAGAGATGCACGACGGCCATGTCCAGGCGGCCATAGTCGTTGTCGTTATGATCGCTGCGCGGTGGTACATGGTGGGTCTTCATCACTTGGTCGCCCTGCAGGGTTTCCAAATGAATATCAAAACCCCAGAGCCGATGCAGGTGCTTGAGCACTTCCTCAGTGGATTCGCCCAAGGGTTTGCGGTCGTGTTGCTGGTGACGCAGGGTCAGCGAACGGTCGCCACGCACATCAATGCTGTAGATCTGAACGTTAGGCTCGCGGTTACCCAGGTTGTATTGCGCGGCCAGGGTTTCGCGAATGATGCGGTAGCCGGGTTCGTCGTGGATGGCAGGCACCACCAGGTCATCCTTGAGGTCGTCGTCCAGGATGCTGAACAACTTAAGGTCGCGGATCACCTTGGGCGACAGGTACTGCAGGATAAAACTCTCATCCTTGAAGCTGCTCATGGCGAACTTGATGGTCGATAGCCAGTCGCTGCCGGCGATTTCCGGGAACCAGCGGCGGTCTTCCTCCGTGGGGTGCTCGCACATGCGGCGGATATCGCGGTACATGGCAAAACCCAGTGCATAGGGGTTGATGCCGTTGTAGTACGGGCTGTCGAAGCCTGGCTGGAAGACCACGCTCGTATGGGACGTGAGGAACTCCATCATGAAGCCGTCAGTGACCAGGCCTTCGTCGTACAGGTCGTTCATCAGGGTGTAATGCCAGAAGGTTGCCCAGCCTTCGTTCATTACTTGGGTTTGGCGCTGGGGATAAAAATATTGCGCGATCTTGCGCACGATGCGCACGATTTCGCGCTGCCAGGGCTCCAGCAGCGGTGCGTGCTTTTCGAGGAAATACAGGATGTTTTCCTGCGGTTCGGCGGGGAAGCGGGCATTGTCCTTGTCGCTGTTCTTGTCGGCGCGCTTGGGGATGGTGCGCCACAGGTCGTTGATCTGTTTCTGCAGGTGCTCCTCGCGCTCCTTCTGGCGCAGGCGTTCCTCTTCGGCGGAAATAGGATAGGGACGCTTATAGCGATCGACCCCATAATTCATCAGCGCGTGGCAGGAGTCCAACAGGTCTTCCACCGCATCGATACCGTGGCGCTCCTCGCACTGCATGATGTATTGCTTGGCGAACACCAGGTAATCAATGATCGAACTGGCATCGGTCCAGGTGCGAAACAGGTAGTTGCCCTTGAAGAAACTGTTATGCCCATAGCAGGCATGGGCCACTACCAGCGCCTGCATGCAGATGGTGTTTTCTTCCATCAGGTACGCGATGCACGGGTCGGAGTTGATCACGATCTCGTAGGCCAGGCCCATCTGGCCGCGTGTGTAGGACTTCTCGGTACTGAGAAAGTGTTTCCCGTAGGACCAATGGTGATAGCCCAGGGGCATGCCCACCGAGGCATAGGCATCCATCATCTGTTCAGCGGTGATGACTTCTATCTGATTGGGATAGGTGTCCAAGGCATAACCCGCCGCGATACGGCTGATTTCCCGGTCATAGGCCTGGATCAGTTCGAAGGTCCACTCGGAACCGGTGGAAATGGGTTGGCGCTTGTTCTCTTTTTTGGCGGTCATGTCACTAACCTGCGCTGGAAGAGTTCACGGAAGACCGGGTAGATATCGCCGGCCGAGACCAGTTGCTGCTGGGCGAACGTGTCGGCAAAGGCTTCGCCGATGCGCTCGTATTCGAACCACAGGGCCTGGTGCTCACGGGGGGTGATTTCGACGTAAGTGTAGTACTGCACGAACGGCATGATCTGGTTGATCAAAATGTCCCGGCAGATCGGCGAGTCGTCGTTCCAGTTGTCGCCGTCAGAGGCTTGGGCGGCGTAGATGTTCCACTCGTTGGCGGGGTAGCGCTCGGCCATGATCTCCTGCATCAGCTTCAGTGCGCTGGAAACAATGGTGCCGCCAGTTTCCCGCGAGTAGAAAAACTCCTCTTCGTCCACCTCTCGCGCGCTGGTGTGATGGCGGATGAACACTACGTCAATCTTGTCGTAGTTCCGTTTCAGGAACAGGTACAGCAGGATAAAGAAGCGCTTGGCGATGTCCTTGGTGGCCTGGGTCATGGAGCCGGAAACGTCCATCAGGCAGAACATCACCGCCTTGGAGCTGGGGTTGGGTTGCTTGACCAGCAGGTTGTATTTCAAGTCAAAGGTATCGAGGAACGGCACGCGGTGGATGCGCGCGCTGAGTTTTTCGATTTCCGCCTCGATTTCCTGGATATCGCCGAAGTTATCCGGTTCTTCGCGCTTCAAGCGTGCCAACTCTTCCTTGGCCTGCTTGAGTTTGGCGCGGCTACTGCCGGAGAGGGCGATACGCCGTGCGTGGGCTGAACGCAGGGTGCGGATGATGTTGATGCGCGACGGGTTGCCCTCGTTGCTGATCCCTGCACGTACGGTCTTGAAGGTATCGGTGCCGGTCAGGTTGCGTTTGACGAGGTTGGGCAGTTCGAGGTCTTCGAACATGAATTCGAGGAATTCTTCCTGAGTGATCTGGAATACGAATTCATCCATGCCTTCGCCAGAGTTGCCGGCTTTGCCCGGGCCTTTGCCGCCGCCACCGCCTTGTGGGCGCTGGATATGTTCGCCAGTGGTGAATTCCTTGTTACCCGGGTGCACCACGGTCTGTTTGCCGCCGCGGCCATGGTGAAGTACCGGTTCGTCGATGTCCCGTCCGGGAATGCTGATTTGTTCGCCATGCTCCATGTCGGTGATGGAACGGCGGCTGACGGCCTCTTCTACCGCCTTTTTGATGTGGTCACGGTAACGCCGCAGGAAACGCTGGCGGTTTACCGTGCTCTTGTTCTTGCCATTGAGGCGTCGGTCGATCACATAGCTCATGGGGAGCCCTCCGGGCAGCTTCACGTTACAAGCTTCAAGCCGCGGGCTGGAAGCTTAGAGACAAGCGGTCGACTGCCAGGCCGGATGCCTGGCAGTGCGCGCTTGCCGCTGCCTTACTGCGATTTGCGAACCCGCAGGTACCACTCGGAGAGCAGTCGTACCTGTTTGTCGGTGTAGCCTCGCTCGACCATGCGTGTGACGAAGTCGTTGTGTTTTTGCTGATCCTCCTTGCTGGCCTTGGCGTTGAAGCTGATGACGGGCAGCAGGTCCTCGGTGTTGGAGAACATTTTCTTCTCGATGACCACCCGCAGCTTCTCGTAGCTGAGCCAAGTGGGGTTCTTGCCGTTGTTGTTGGCACGGGCGCGCAGTACGAAATTGACGATTTCGTTGCGGAAGTCCTTCGGATTGCTGATGCCGGCGGGTTTCTCGATTTTTTCCAATTCTTCGTTGAGGGCCACGCGATTGAGGATTTCGCCGGTTTCCGGGTCGCGGTATTCCTGATCCTGGATCCAGAAATCGGCGTACAGGACGTAGCGGTCGAAAATGTTCTGGCCGTATTCGCTGTAGGACTCCAGGTAAGCGGTCTGGATTTCCTTGCCGATGAACTCGATGTAGCGCGGCGCCAGGTATTCCTTGAGGAAGCGCAGGTAGCGCTCACGAGTTTCGGCCTGGAATTGCTCCTGTTCAATCTGTTGTTCCAGCACATAGAGCAAGTGCACCGGGTTGGCGGCAATCTCGTGGGGATCGAAGTTGAAGACCTTGGACAAGATCTTGAACGCAAAGCGCGTCGACAGACCGTTCATGCCCTCGTCCACACCGGCTGTATCACGGTATTCCTGGATCGACTTAGCCTTGGGATCGGTGTCCTTGAGGTTTTCGCCGTCGTAGACGCGCATCTTCGAATAGATATTGGAGTTCTCCGGCTCCTTGAGGCGCGACAGTACGGTGAACTGGGCAAGCATTTTCAGGGTGTCGGGGGCGCAATGGGCCTTGGCCAGGGAGCTGTTGAACAGCAGTTTGTCGTAAATCTTGATTTCGTCACTGACCCGCAGGCAGTACGGCACCTTGACGATATAGATCCGGTCGATGAAGGCTTCGTTGTTCTTGTTATTGCGGAAGGTATGCCATTCCGATTCGTTGGAGTGAGCCAGCAAGATCCCGGTAAATGGAATCGCCCCCAGGCCTTCGGTACTGTTGTAGTTACCTTCCTGGGTAGCGGTGAGCAGTGGGTGCAGCACCTTGATCGGTGCCTTGAACATCTCCACGAACTCCATCAGGCCCTGGTTGGCCCGGCACAATGCGCCCGAATAGCTGTAGGCATCGGCATCGTTCTGCGGAAACTCTTCCAGTTTTCGGATATCGACCTTGCCCACCAGTGCCGAAATGTCCTGATTGTTTTCATCGCCGGGTTCGGTCTTGGCCACGCCGATCTGGTTGAGGATCGACGGGTAGAGTTTCACCACCCGGAACTGGCTGATGTCACCGCCGAACTCGGCCAGGCGCTTGGTGGCCCAGGGCGACATGATGGTGTTGAGGTAGCGCCGCGGGATACCGAAGTCTTCCTCGAGGATCGCGCCATCTTCCGTGGCGTTGAACAGGCCCAAGGGGGACTCGAAGACGGGCGAGCCCTTGATCGCATAGAAGGGCACCTTCTCGATCAATTGCTTGAGCTTTTCCGCCAGGGACGATTTGCCGCCGCCGACCGGGCCGAGCAAATAGAGGATCTGCTTCTTCTCTTCCAGGCCTTGGGCGGCATGGCGGAAGTAGGAAACGATCTGGTCGATGCATTCTTCCATCCCATGGAAGTCTTCAAAGGCCGGATAGCGGCGGATCACCTTGTTGGAAAATATCCGCGACAGGCGCGAATTATTGGCGGTTTCCACCAGTTCTGGCTCGCCAATCGCCAATAGCAAGCGTTCGGCGGCAGAAGCGTAGGTGCTGCGGTCCTGTTTGCACAGCTCGAGATACTCCTGAAGCGTGAGTTCTTCCTGCTGTGTGGACGCGAAGCGTTGTTGGAAGTGGCTAAAGATACTCATGACGTCGTCACCTCGCTCGATACGTGGAGCCGACGCCGGATCAATCAGTCGATGCTGGCAGTCATTGACGCACGCCAATGGCTGTTTTCCCCCCAGAACACCCTGAAACGCTACCGATGACCCGTACGCCGGTGTACCGGCTCTCCCCTGATTCGGATGGCCTGCGCTTAAGGATAGTTCGGAATCCGGGAGGTCAAGGCGCGATGCGCAATTAGTTTAGCCGCGCCGTTCGTCAGAAACGGCGCAAGCCCAAGCGTCACGCGGGGTAGCGGGGTGTGAAAAAAATTATTGCGAATCGCCCGAAGAAATTTCCGCGGGATAGGTCGTACGCCACAGCTCAAACCCGCCGTCCAGGCTGTAGACGTCAGAGAAACCCTGGCTGATCAGATACGCGGCTGCACTCTGGCTGGAATTGCCGTGGTAGCAGGCGACGATCAGCGGTGCATCGAGGTCGGCGGCGCGGATGAAGTCGGCGATGTTGACGTTGTCCAAGTGCTGGGCGCCGGTGATGTGAGCGGCGGCATAAGTAGGCTGGTCGCGGATGTCGACGACTACGGCACCTTGCTCGCGCAGGGTCTGTGCTTCTTGGGGAGGGATACGTTTGAATTCGGTCATGGCGGGCTCCTATTGCTTGGCGGTGGCCGGCAGGGTAATGGAAAGGGGCGATTCGCACTGGCAGTCGAGGCGCTTGCCCGTGTCGATGTTCATCAGGGTCATGGCACCGCCCCACACGCAACCGGTGTCGAGGGCGAACACGCCGGGTTCATCGCACTTGCCTTCCAGCGCGGCCCAGTGGCCAAAGATGATCTTTGTGTCTCGGGTCTTGCGTTCCTTGTAGGCGAACCAGGGCTTGTAGCCGGGCAGGGCGGTGTCGGCGCCTTCCTTGCTCTTGAGGTCCAGTTTGCCTTCGGCCGTGCAGAAGCGCATCCGCGTGAAGTAGTTGGTGATGACTCGCAGGCGGGCCACGCCGGTGAGGTCGTTGTCCCACTTCACTGGGTCGTTGCCGTACATGCCGTCGAGGTAAGCGGTGTACAGGTTGTCATCAGCCAATGCACTTTCAACTTCGGCGGCGCACTTGAGGGCTTTTTTCAGCGTCCACTGCGGCGGGATACCGGCATGCACCAAGGCCATGTTGCGATCCTCGTCGTAGTGCATGAGTTTTTGCCGGCGCAGCCAGTCGAGCAGTTGAGCGCGGTCTGGGGCTTCGAGAATTTCCCGCAGGGTGTCGCCTTTTTTGAGGCGCTCGATATTGTTGCCGGCCGCAAGCAGATGCAGGTCATGGTTGCCCAGCACGCATACCAAGGAATCACGCAGGCCATAGAGGTAGCGCAGGGTTTCCAGGGACTGTGGGCCCCGGTTAACCAAGTCTCCCACCAACCACAAGCGATCATTTGCCGGGTCGAAGGCTACGCGCTCCAGCAGGCGCTTGAGAGGGTCCAGGCAGCCTTGCAGGTCGCCGACCGCGTACGTTGCCATCAGTGCAGGGCTCCTGGTACGGCCAGGCGGAAGGGCTTGATGATTGCATCGAACAGTTGGCCGTCGGTGGCCTTCATTTGATACGAGCCTTGCATGGTGCCGACCTTGGAGGTCATTACCGTGCCGCTGCTATAAGTGTGGCTGGCGCCGCTGTCGATCAACGGTTGCTGGCCGACAACGCCTGCCCCGCGCACTTCCTCGACCTGGCCGTCGCCATCGGTGATGACCCAGTGGCGCGACAGCAGCTTGGCCGGCACCAGCCCGTTGTTCTTCACTGTAATGGTGTAGGCAAAGGCGAAGCGGTTATGTTCGGGTTGCGATTGGTCCGCCAGGAAGCGGGTGACGACGCTGACGTCTATCTGATAGCGAGGATCGGACATGCAAGAGGCCTTAAAAGCGAAGGACAGCAGATGCGGGTCAGTCTAGGCCAAGAGGTGGGCACTAGGCCAGACATGCTGTCTGGGCTCTTGAACTTGATGAAACGACTCTATCAACGTAACGCGGTTAAACCTGTGGGAGCGGGCTTGCTCGCGAATGCGGTGCGTCAGTCAACTGATCTATAACTGATCCACCGCATTCGCGAGCAAGCCCGCTCCCACATTGGAGGGTGTTGAACCCTATTGCGCTGTTGGCGCTGGCTGGATGGCAAGCTGGTCAGCCAGGCGCACGAACGCGGCCAGGTCCAGTTGCTCGGGGCGCAGGCCGCCGTCGACGCCGGCGGCTTCGATTTCAGCATTGCTCAGCAGGGCTTTGAGTGTGTTACGCAAGGTCTTGCGGCGTTGGTTGAACGCTTCGCGTACCACACGTTCCAGCAGTTTGTGATCCTTGGCCGGGTGCGGCAGTACGGCATGCGGCACCAGGCGCACGATGGCTGAATCGACCTTCGGTGGCGGGTTGAACGCGCCCGGGCCGACGTTGAACAGGTGCTCTACGCGGCAGTGATACTGGACCATGATCGACAAGCGGCCCCAGTCACCACCGCCAGGGCCTGCGGCCAGGCGCTCCACCACTTCCTTTTGCAGCATGAAGTGCATGTCGCGGATGATCCCGGCGTTGTTCAGCAGGTGAAAAATCAGCGGCGTGGAGATGTTGTACGGCAGGTTACCCACCACCCGCAGGCTGTTGGGCGCAGCGCCAAGGCTGTTGAAGTCGAACTTCAGCGCGTCGCCCTGGTGCAGGTTGAAGTTGGTTTTGCCGGCGAACTGCTGGTTGAGGATCGGGATCAGGTCCTTGTCCAGTTCCACGACGTCCAGTTGCCCGCCGCTGGCCAGCAGGCCCTGGGTCAGCGCGCCCTGGCCTGGGCCGATTTCCAGCAGGCGGTCTTCTGGCTTGGCATGGATGGAGCGCAGGATGCGATCGATTACGCCAGCGTCATGCAGGAAGTTCTGCCCGAAGCGCTTGCGCGCCCGGTGTTGGTAATGCTCAGTCATATACGGGTCTCGGCCATCTGGTAGGCGGTTTCCAGGGCCACGTGCAGGCTGCCGGTATCGATCTTGCCGCTGCCTGCGAGGTCCAGGGCGGTGCCATGGTCGACGGAAGTGCGGATGATCGGCAGGCCCAGTGTCACGTTGACTGCGGCGCCGAAGCCTTTGTACTTCAGCACGGGCAGCCCCTGGTCGTGGTACATCGCCAGCACTGCGTCGCAGTGCTCCAGATATTTGGGGGTGAACAGAGTGTCTGCAGGCAATGGGCCGCGTAGGTCCATGCCTTCTTGGCGCAGGCGCTCTAATGTCGGTTCAATGATGTCGATTTCTTCATGGCCCAAGTGGCCGCCTTCACCGGCGTGGGGGTTGAGCCCGCAGACCAGGATGCGCGGTTGGGCAATGCCGAATTTGTGTTGCAGGTCGCTGTGCAGGATGCGCGTGACACGCTCCACACGCTCGGCAGTGATGGCATCGGCGATTTCACGCAGCGGCAAGTGGGTGGTCACCAGCGCCACACGCAGGCCACGGGTGGCGAGCATCATCACCACTTGAGCGGTATGGGTCAGTTCCGCGAGGAATTCGGTATGGCCGGAAAAGGCGATACCGGATTCGTTGATCACACCTTTGTGCACCGGCGCGGTAATCATGCCGGCGAAGTCGCCGTCGATGCAGCCTTGGCCCGCACGGGTCAACGTCTCCAGCACAAATGCCGCGTTGGCCGTATTCAACTGCCCTGCAACCACTTTGGCTTGCAGCGGGGTGTCCCACACATACAGGCTGCCGGCGGGGGCGGGAAGGTCGGGCCATTTGCCCGGCGCCACGTCCAGCAGGTTGACGGCCACACCCAGTTGCGCGGCCCGCTCAAGGAGCAGGTCGCGGCTGGTAATGGCAATCAGGGGGTGTGGCTGGGGTTGCGAGGCGAGCAGCAGGCACAGGTCTGGACCAATGCCGGCTGGCTCGCCGGGTGTCACCGCGAAACGCTGGGGTTTCACTGGGGTGCCTGGTCGGTGCCTGTTTGCTCGGCGCCTGGCAGCTTGTTCTCTACATACGCTTCGTCACGGATCTGACGCAGCCAGGTTTGCAGCTCTTCGTCGTATTTGCGGTTACGCAGTACGCTCAGGGCTTGCTGCTCGCGGGCCTGGGTGGTGTTGTCCGTGGCGCGACGGCCAAGCACTTCCAGCACATGCCAGCCGTACTGAGTCTTGAACGGCTTGGACAATACGCCTTGCGGTGTCTCGGCCATAACCTGCTGGAACTCAGGCACCAGAGCTTTCGGGTCGATCCAGTTCAGATCGCCGCCGTTAAGGGCAGAACCTGGGTCTTCCGAGAAGCTTTTAGCCAGGGTGGCGAAGTCTTCACCGCTTTCAATGCGGTCGTAGATCTTCTGGGCCAGTTCCTTGGTTTGTGCCTCGGTGCGGATTTCGCTCGGTTTGACCAGGATGTGACGAACATGGACTTCGTCTTTCAGCGAAGTCTCGCCGCCGCGACGTTCCAGCAGCTTCAGGATGATGAAGCCACCCGGGGTGCGCGCTGGCTGGGTAATGCCACCGACTTCCATGGCGCTCAATTCGCGATCAAACGGAGGTGGCAATTGAGCGGCTTTACGCCAGCCCATGTCACCGCCTTCGAGGGCGTTGTCGCTGCCGGACTGAGCAATGGCCATCTGGGCAAAATCTGCACCCGCTTTCAGGCGCTCATAGATCGCCTGGGTTTTAGCGGCGGCGGCATTAAGCTGCTCAGAGTTGGCTCCGTCCGGGGTTGGGATCAGGATATTGGCCAAGTGCAACTCTTCGGAGAGCTGCATCTTGCCCAGGTCCGAGGCCAGGAAGTTCTTCACTTCCTGCTCGGACACCTGAACCCGCTCGGCCACACGGCGCTGGCGCACACGGCTGATGATCATTTCGCGCTTGATCTGGTCACGGGCGTCCTCGTAGGACAAACCATCGCGAGCCAGGGCGGCGCGGAACTGATCAATGCTCATGTTGTTACGCTGGGCGATGGTGCCAACGGCCTGGTTCAATTCTTCGTCTGAAATACGGATGCCAGAACGGTCGCCAATCTGCAATTGCAGGTTCTCGACGATCAGACGCTCCAGCACCTGGGGTTCCAGGACGCTGCTCGGTGGCACACCACCGCCACGCTTGGCGATGGTTTGCTGAACTTCCTTGACCCGTTGGTCCAGCTGGCTCTGCATGATCACGTCGTTGTCGACGATGGCCGCTACTTTATCCAACTGTTGAACCGCGGCGTGTGCCGAAACAGTACCCAGGAACAGCGCGCCCAGCACTAGCGGGCGCAAACACTCAGAAAGCTTTGTCTTCACGTTCACGATAACCTTCAATGCCTTTGTCGAGGAAGCTCTCTACCTTGGCGCCGGTCAGGCCGCCGAGTCCTTTAAGGACGATCTGGAAGAAGAGCCCGTGGTCACCCTTTTCGTTCTGAGGGGCGATCTGCGTGTATTCGTCGTTGGAAACCCAGTAACGGTTGATGACGCGCAGTTTCCAGCAGCAGTTGTCGTACTCGAAACCACCGAAGGCTTCCAGGGTACGGTTGCGGGCATAGTCGTACTGCCAGCGGGTGATCAGGTTCCACTGGGGAACAATCGGCCACATCATCGAGAAGTCGTGTTGTTGGATTTTGTAGTAATCCTTCACGTAGTTCTCTTGGCCCGGGCTGCCGAAGTCTCCGCCGAACTGCCATTTACCGGTCAGTTGGTTGTAGACAACCTGGTCGTTGCGATAGCGGTAGCCCAGGTTGACGACCTTGTTCGGGTTGTCTTCCGGCTGGTAGTGGAACATCGCGCTGCCGGAGCGAGGGCTATGGCTCTCGGTGTCCCAGTTGTAGTCGGCTGTGGCGCGCCAGTCGCGGTTGAAGCGGAACTCGTACTCCAGTGCAACAGGAGATACGTTCGAGTGGGCGTCATCACGTGTCTTGGCGTCGATGCCAGGCAATTGAACTTCACGATCCTTGAAGTACACCGCTTGGCCGATGGAAGCGCGTTGACGTTCGAAACCGTTCTCTTCAATCCAGCGGCTGGTGAGACCAAAGGACAGCTTGTTTTCGTCGCCGATGCGGTCGGAACCGCTGAAGCGGTTATCCCGGAACAACGAGGAGTAGCTGAACGAGTTCTCGCTGGTGTCGAAGACAGGGATCTCGGTCTGGTCTTTATTCGGTACGTAGAGGTAGAACGCACGAGGTTCGAGGGTCTGGTTGTAGTCTTTGCCGAACCAATTGGTTTTACGGTCGAAGTACAGGCCGCTGTCGATGCTTGCAATAGGTACTGAGCGGTCCTGTGAGCTATTGAAGGTTTGACCTCCTGCAGCCATTTGGCTCTTGCCTGTACCGTCAAGGTCAAGATCGTACTTGGTATAAACGTACTTCAACTTCGGCGTCAAAAAGCCGTAGGACCAGTTCATCGGATAAGAGACAGCTGGCGCAAGGTTCAGACGAGTGCCGTTTGCACGGGTCAGGCCGGTAACGTTGGTATCCAGACGACGCGAAACCAAGCCATTTTCGTCCGTAAAGTTACCGTTCTCCAAGTCTCGATCAAAGCGTACGGCTTCGGTTTCATAACTGAAATCCAGCCCGCCCGGATGAAATGGCAGTTGGCCATTCAGTGTGAGTTGCGGCAACCGGTCATACGGTGTGATCTGAGTGATTGTCGCCAGTTGATAGGCTTGGACATTCAAACGGGCCTGATAAGAATCGCCCCGATATGTCAAAGATCCCTGCTGGTTCAGAGCGTCTTGGCTCTCAACCCCTTCCTCAAACGACTTCAAATCCTGGAAGTAATAAGGATCGCTGATCCGGGTGTAATCCACCTGCGACGTCAGACGTGAATCCAACCCACCCTTATGCTGCCAATTGAGCATATAGCGGGTCTTTTCGTAATCAGTCTGGTTCTTCCGCTCGTCGTTATCGTCGTTGAGGTACGCCCCACCAAACTGCCCTTCACTCGACTTGGTCAGATAGCGGAACTCGCCCTCCATCAACATGCCGCGCTTGGTCATGTACTGCGGGTACAACGTGGCATCGTAGTTCGGCGCCAGGTTGAAGTAGTACGGTGTTACCAGCGTAAAGCCAGTTTCCCCACCGGTGCTGAAGCTCGGCGGCAGGAAGCCGGATTGGCGACGGTCGTCGATCGGGAAGTAGATGTACGGGGTGTACAGGATCGGGATGTTCTTGACCCGCAACGTCGCGTTGGTCGCCGTACCGAAACCGGTGGCCGGGTTCAACGTGATGTTGTTGCCCTTGAGCTGCCAGGCGTTGCTGTCCGGCTCGCAGGTGGTGTACGTACCGTCCTTGAGACGGATGATCGCATTCTCTGCACGCTTGGCGTACAGCGCGTTACCGCGGATGCGTGACTTGTGCATCACGTATTCGGCGTTATCGATCTGGGCGGCGCCGGTGTCGAGCTGGACTTGAGCGTGGTCACCCACGATCAGGGCGCCGTTGTCGCGCAGGCGCACCTTGCCATTTAGTTCGCCACGGTTCTCAGCCTGGTACAGGCTGGCTTCGTCCGCTTCCAGTTGCATGCTGCCCTGGCGCATGACCACGTCACCGGCCAGGGTAGCGACTTGCTGCTCCTGCTCGTAACGCGAGGCCTTGGCGCCGATGAAGGTCGGCGCATCGCTCTTGTTCGTCTTGTCGTTCATGCCAGGACGAGTCGGCTCGATGTACGCGCCGCCGCAGTAAGGGCCGGTTTCGGCCAACTGTGCTGCGGTCAGCTTGTCGCGAGGTACCCAGTCCAGGTGGCTGTAGTCGGCGCTGCGCGAGCGCAGGCCACGGCCCTTGGCTTCGGTGACCAGCATGGTCTTGGGCTCGGCGTCGACGCTGCCGCCAGCTTTGCCTTGCGGCGTGCTGTTGGCCGAGCTGACGGCAGCACCGTCATGCACCGGGCGCGGTGGCAATGGGGCGGCGGCCGTCTTCGGCGCACAATCCCAGGCACCCGAAGCAGAGACTGAGCAGTCATACTGTTCCGCGGCGACCACGAATGAGGTGGCGAAAGGTTGCAAGGCCAGCAGACTGCCGGTTACCAGCAACGGAAATTTTCTACGAAACGCGGGGGATTTCAATGCCATCTTATTAGTCCGGGCTTCCTGCGTGCCATCTGCCCGCGGTTTGGGCCGCACGCCTCTCGATGGTCTGAAAAAGATGCGTGATAATAAAGCATGCCCCGCTTGACGGCTAGCGCCGTCGGAGACCCTTGTAATGCCCGAGCACGATCTACGTTTACAACAGCTGGAAGTCTGGCTGGATGAGCAGTTGCCGATTCTTTTCAACGCTCAGGACTGGGGCCCCGTGCCCCCGGCCACATTGACCGCGGCCAGCAGCGACGCGAGTTTCAGGCGTTACTTCCGATGGGAGGGCGGTGCCCATACGTTCGTCGTCATGGACGCGCCACCCCCCCAGGAAAACTGCAAACCTTTCGTCGATATTGCGCATTTGCTCGCGAAATCGGGAATAAATGTGCCAAAAATTTATGCAGAAGATTTGCCCCGTGGCTTTCTTTTGCTCAATGACCTAGGCACAAAAACCTATCTGGACGTGATTGACGGTGAAAATGCCGACCAATTATTTGCCGATGCCATCGACGCGCTGCTGGCTTTCCAGCAATTGCCGATGGATGCACCGTTGCCCAGCTATGACGTGGCTTTATTGCGTCGCGAGCTGGAACTGTTCCCGGAATGGTATGTGCGCCGTCACTTGGGCATCGACCTCGACCCTGAGCAACAAGCCCTCTGGCAACGTGCCAGCCAGCAGTTGATCGACAGCGCCCTGGCCCAGCCCAAGGTGCTGGTGCACCGCGACTACATGCCGCGCAACCTGATGATCAGTGAGCCAAGCCCTGGCGTGCTGGATTTCCAGGACGCGGTCTACGGCCCGGTGACCTACGACATTACCTGCCTGTTCAAGGACGCCTTCCTCAGTTGGCCCCAGGCCCGCGTGCGCGAATGGCAGCGTGGCTATTGGCAGCGTGCCGGACAGTTGGGGATTCCAGTACAGGACGACTTTGAGGAGTTCCTGCGTGCCAGCGACCTGATGGGCGTGCAGCGTCACCTCAAGGTTATCGGCATCTTTTCGCGTATCTGCCACCGCGACGGCAAACCACGCTACCTGGCCGACGTGCCGCGTTTCTTTGCTTATATAGAAGCGGTGCTGGCCGACCGACCCGAGTTGAGTGACCTGGGCGAGTTACTCGCCAGCCTGCGCGAACCTGCCGAGGCCAGCGTATGAAGGCGATGATCCTGGCGGCGGGCAAGGGCGAGCGCATGCGTCCGCTCACCCTGCATACGCCCAAGCCGCTGGTGCAAGCCGGCGGCAAGCGGCTGATCGAGTATCACCTTGAAGCCTTGGCGAAAGCCGGCTTTACCGAGATCGTGATCAACCACGCCTGGCTCGGCGAGCAGATCGAAAGCTACCTGGGCGACGGTGCCCAGTTCGGTCTGCGCATCCGCTACTCGCCGGAGGGTGAACCGCTGGAAACGGGGGGTGGGATATTCCAGGCGTTGCCGCTGCTGGGCGACGAACCGTTTCTGGTGGTCAATGGCGATATCTGGACTGACTACGATTTCATCCACCTCAAGCAGCCGATCCGGGGCCTGGCGCACTTGGTGATGGTCGACAACCCAGCACACCACCCCTCGGGCGGGGATTTCTACCTGGATCACGGTGTGCTTCATGATGCCGCGCCCGGTGCCGATAACCTGACCTTCAGTGGCATTTCAGTGCTCGACCCTAAATTGTTCGCGGGTTGCAGCGCCGGTGCCTTCAAGCTGGCCCCGCTGTTGCGCGAGGCCATGGCCAAAGGTTTGGTAACGGGGGAGCACATGGCAGGACGCTGGGTGGATGTAGGGACGCTGGAGCGATTGGCGCAGGTCGAAACCTTGCTGACAGCGGGGCAGTAGGATGTTGTGGCCAGGGACGCTGATCGGCGCCGGGGCTGGCTTTGCCATTGCCAGTATCCCGGGGGCTCTGTTGGGGGCATTGCTGGGGCAGGCGCTGGATCGCCGTCTGCAACTGCACAGCTGGGCGCAGTTACGTGAACGCTTGGGTGGGCGCCCGGCCTTGCGCAACGACGAACTGTTGTTTGTGCTGCTGGGACGCCTGGCCAAGAGTAATGGCCGGGTTGTCGATGGGCATATCCAGCAAGCGCGCCAGGAGATGCGCGCACTGGACATGAGTGAGCCGGCCCAGCGCCGCGCGATCAGCGCCTTCAACCGTGGCAAGTCCGGCAGCGACCGGGTTCGCCGTTACCTGCGGGTGCTCAAGACGCAGCCCCATGCGGCGGAAGGCGTGCTGCGCGCCTGTTGGCGCATGGCGTGGGCGGACGGTCGAGCGGATGCTGCCGAGCGCGACCTGATCGACCAGTGGGGCAAGTGGTTGGGCTGGACGCCACAGCAGCTTCAGGCATTGGCGACCGATTACGCGCCGGAGCGCAAGCCATTGGCCAATCGTGGCGGTGCCTATCAGGAGGCGTTGCGTATCCTGGGGGTGACGGCAACCACTGAGCCTTCGGTGATCAAGCGCGCCTACCGCCGCCTGCTCAGCCGTCACCATCCGGACAAGATCGCCGGCACGGGTGCCAGCCCCGCGCAAGTGCGGGAGGCGACCGAACGAACCCGAGAGTTGCATAACGCCTATGCGCTGATTCGCGAGCGGCGGGATTTTCGTTGAGACTATCGCCACTCAACGCCATGTGGGAGGGGGCTTGCCCCTGCCACATCGTTGTGCGACATGGTCGACTATGTGATCAGTCTGCGCTGCCCTTCGGGCTCAGCCACCCGCGAACCCTGCGGTACAACTGCTCTTGCTCCGCCGCGCTATTGCCGGGTAACGCCGTGAGCGACACCTGCTTATAGCTGTCATTCTTCGAGCGCTTGGCCGCCTGGAGTCGCTCCAGGGCGTTCTTGCGATCCTGGGCGCCCTCTTGATAGAACACGTCCGCCGTGGGTACCTTCAAGGCCGGCGCCAGTTGCTGCAGGTCCGGTTGGCGAGCCGCAGGCGTCTTGCCGGCCACCATCACCAACCTCTGCACCTGGGAGGGTTGTTTCTCGCTGAGGTAGCGTGCCGCCCACCAGGCCCCGGTGCCATGGCCGAGCAACACCACACTGCGGGCGCTTTGGGTCTGGGCGAAGGCGACGGCGGCGTCGATACGGTCGAAGATGCGCTTGGCGTCGGTCTTGTCCTGCTCATCCGCCCCCGGCACCACCGCCGGGTCAGTGCCTTCGGCCTCGGCACTGGCGGCCTGTTCGACCGGCTTGGCAGCGGTGCTGCCTTCCTTGCTGCTGGTATCGACCGCCGCTTTCGGCGGTTCGATGAGCCGTGGCGGCAGGGTGTCCACACTGACGTCAGGCAATGACAGGCTGAGGGTGCCCCAGGCGGCGTCCGGTAACTTGCGCCGCAGAGGCGCGATGGCCTGCGGCCAGTCCGCGTTCTCCCCGGCACCTGGTATGAGAATCACCACCCCCTCGGCTTCGGCGCTGTTGGCGGGTTTCCATAGCGCCAGGAACGAATCGCTACCAGCTTGCAATTGCTGTTGCTCCTGCTGCGGCACCTGCCGTTCGAGCGCACTGGCTTCTTGCTGGCTACGCTCGGGCAAGGCCTGGCGTTCAGCCGGTTTTTCGACGGCAGGCGAGGGTGCATCCTCGGCCTGAACAGGCAAGACGCTGGTAAACAGCAGTGACAGGCACAATGCTGGCAGTGCCGAACGGTGAAGAAAAAGCATCGTTGATTCCCGGCCAGAAGTGATTCCAGCAGCCTAATGGGTTGGTCGGTATTTGTCAGGGGTATGAGGCGCGGTTCTCGCTATCGACAGGCTATCGGCGGTTTGTTAGCTGTCTTGATGGTCGCGGCGCGGCCATTCAACCAATGAATGGCAGACAACACGCCAGGGGCAGCTATTCTTGTGCCAGCCCATCATTCATAAGAGGCCGCGCACATGAGTACTTCCTCATTCAAGATCGCCCACAAACTGCTGACCGGTGCAGGTGCCATCGAACAACTGGCTGCCGAACTCACGCGCCTGGATGTGGATAACCCACTGATCGTCACTGACGCCGCGCTGGTCCAGTCCGGTACCGTGGCGCTGGCCGTGGAGCATCTGGGTGATCGAGCCTACGAAATCTTCGACCGCGTGCTGCCCGATCCGGAAATTGCCATCGTCGAAGACTGCATGCATGCGTACCGCGAAGGGGGGCATGACGGCCTGATCGGTGTGGGCGGCGGCAGTGCCATCGACATCGCCAAGAGCGTGGCGGCCTATGCCGGTTATCACGGCGCGCTGGCGGACTTGTTTGGCGTCGATCAGGTGCCGCGCAAAGGCCCGCCGTTGATCGCCATCCCCACCACGGCCGGTACCGGCTCGGAGGTGACCAATGTGGCGATACTGTCCGACAAGGCTGCACAGCTGAAAAAAGGCATCGTCAGCGATTACTTGCTGCCGGATGTCGCGCTGATCAGCCCGCAAATGACCTTGACCTGCCCGCGAGGTGTCACGGCCGCCAGTGGCGTGGACGCCTTGGTGCATGCCATCGAGTCCTACCTGTCGCTGCATGCCTCGCCGATTACCGACGCCCTGGCCATCGGTGCGATCAGATTGATTGCCAGCGCGTTGCCCAAGGCTTACGCCAACCCGGCCAACCTGCAGGCCCGTGACGACATGGCCACCGCCAGCCTGATGGCCGGCATGGCCTTTGGCAACGCGGGCGTCGGTGCCGTGCATGCGCTGGCGTACCCGTTGGGTGGGCGCTTCAATATTGCCCATGGCGTCAGTAATGCGCTGTTGCTGCCGTATGTCATGCACTGGAACAAATTGGCCTGCGTCGAGCGTATGCAGGACATCGCCCAGGCCATGGGCGTCAATATCGCCGGGCTGAGTGTGAATGACGCTGCCGACCAGGCTGTAGAGGCGATGACGCGGTTATGTGCGGCAGTGGAGATCCCGTCCGGCCTGCGCAGTTTCGGCGTGCCCGAGGACGCCATCCCGGCCATGGCCAGCGAAGCTGCAGGCATTGAACGCTTGATGCGTAACAACCCGCGCAAGCTCAGCGCCGCCGATATCGAAAAAATCTACCGGGCAGCTTACTAACCGTTGAGATAGGTCACGGTGCGCGCAGCAAAGCATGAGGTATACAATGCGCGCCATCGTGATTTAGCTCAAAAAAGGTGCGTCATGCAGCCCTTCGTCATTGCTCCATCGATTCTCTCTGCCGACTTCGCCCGCCTGGGTGAGGAAGTGGACAAGGTGTTGGCCGCCGGTGCCGACTTCGTGCACTTCGATGTCATGGACAACCACTACGTACCCAACCTGACCATCGGCCCGATGGTGTGCGCCGCGTTGCGCAAGTACGGCATCACCGCGCCGATTGATGCGCACCTGATGGTCAGTCCGGTAGACCGTATCGTCGGTGACTTCATCGAGGCGGGTGCGACTTACATCACCTTCCACCCGGAAGCTACATTGCACGTTGACCGCACCTTGCAACTGATCCGCGAAGGCGGCTGCAAGGCGGGCCTGGTATTCAACCCGGCCACTCCGCTGAGCGTGCTTGAGTACGTGATGGACAAGGTCGACATGGTCTTGCTGATGAGCGTCAACCCAGGCTTCGGCGGGCAGAAGTTCATCCCTGGCACCTTGAACAAGCTGCGTGAGGCCCGTGCGCTGATCGATGCATCGGGGCGTGACATTCGCCTGGAGATTGACGGCGGCGTTAACGTCAACAATATCCGTGAGATCGCCGCAGCGGGTGCCGATACCTTCGTGGCCGGCTCGGCGATTTTCAATGCCCCGGACTACCAGGCCGTCATTGACAAGATGCGTGCCGAACTGGCGCTGGCGCGTCCATGAGCGGTTTTGAGCAGTTGTTCCCCGGCAAATTGCCACGGCTGGTGATGTTCGATCTGGACGGTACCTTGATCGACTCGGTGCCCGACCTGGCGGCCGCGGTGGACCAGATGCTGCTCAAGCTGGGGCGCAAACCGGCAGGCATCGAGTCAGTGCGCAAGTGGGTCGGCAATGGCGCGCCGATGTTGGTGCGTCGGGCCCTGGCCAACGACATCGATGCCACGGGCGTGGATGAGGTCGAGGCAGAACATGCCTTGGAGTTGTTCAATGCCGCTTACGAAAGCAGCCACGAACTGACCGTGGTTTACCCCGGCGTGCGTGACACCCTCAAGTGGTTGAGCAAGCAGGGCGTGGAAATGGCCCTGATCACCAACAAGCCGGAGCGCTTCGTTGCGCCGTTGTTGGACCAGATGAAAATCGGTCGCTATTTCCGCTGGATTATCGGCGGCGATACCTTGCCGCAGAAAAAACCAGACCCTGCGGCCCTGTTTTTCGTAATGAAAATGGCCAATATTCCGGCGTCTCAGTCGCTGTTTGTCGGCGATTCGCGCAGTGATGTGTTGGCGGCTAAAGCGGCGGGCGTGCAGTGCGTGGCCTTGAGTTATGGTTACAACCATGGCCGGCCGATTGCGGAGGAGTCCCCCGCTCTGGTCATTGATGACCTGCGACTGCTAATCCCCGGTTGCTTGGGCGCGGGCGCTGAGATAACGTTGCCCGACATTGATTCGTCCCCTTCTGGAAATTCCATCGTGGTGGTCACTCGCAAACTCTGGATGAAAGTCATCAAGGCCCTGGCCCGCTGGCGTTGGCGCGCCTGACTGATCCTGGCCGCGTGTGCGGCACGTTTGCCTACCTGACTTGACCCTCACACCACGAGGCACCTCATGACCCGCGAAGAATTCCTGCGTTTGGCCGCTGCCGGCTACAACCGTATCCCCATGGCTTGCGAAACCCTGGCCGACTTCGATACGCCGCTGTCGATCTACCTGAAGCTGGCCGATGAGCCCAACTCTTACCTGCTTGAGTCGGTACAAGGCGGCGAGAAGTGGGGCCGTTACTCGATCATTGGCCTGCCATGCCGCACGGTGCTGCGGGTGCACGACCATCATGTGAGCATCACCCATGACGGCGTGGAGATCGAAAGCCATGACGTAGAAGACCCGCTGGCCTTTGTCGAAACCTTCAAGGCGCGCTACAACGTGCCGACCATTGCTGGCCTGCCGCGCTTCAATGGCGGCCTGGTGGGGTACTTCGGCTATGACTGCGTGCGCTATGTGGAAAAACGCCTGGGCAAATGCCCGAACCCGGACCCGCTGGGGGTGCCGGACATTTTGCTGATGGTGTCCGACGCGGTGGTGGTGTTCGACAACCTCGCCGGCAAGATGCATGCGATTGTCCTCGCTGACCCCGCCCAGGCTGATGCCTTCGAACAAGGTCAGGCCAACCTGGAAGCGTTGCTGGAAAAACTTCGCCAGCCGATCACCCCGCGTCGCGGCCTGGACCTCAGCCGCCCCCCGGCGGCCGACCCGGTGTTCCGCTCCAGCTTTACCCAGGATGACTACGAGCGCGCCGTCGATACCATCAAGGAATACATCCTTGCCGGTGACTGCATGCAAGTGGTGCCGTCGCAACGCATGTCCATCGACTTCAAGGCGGCGCCGATTGACCTGTACCGCGCACTGCGTTGCTTCAACCCGACGCCGTATATGTACTTCTTCAACTTCGGCGACTTCCACGTCGTGGGCAGTTCGCCGGAAGTGCTGGTGCGGGTTGAAGACAACCTGATCACCGTGCGCCCGATTGCCGGCACGCGCCCCCGTGGGGCGACCGAAGAAGCCGACGTGGCGCTGGAAGAAGACCTGCTCAGCGACGAAAAGGAAATTGCCGAACACCTGATGCTGATCGACCTGGGGCGCAACGACACCGGGCGTGTCTCGGAAATCGGCTCGGTGAAACTGACCGAGAAGATGGTCATCGAGCGGTATTCCAATGTGATGCATATCGTGTCCAACGTCACCGGCGAGCTGAAGGCCGGGCTGACGGCGATGGACGCCCTGCGAGCGATTTTGCCGGCGGGCACATTGTCGGGGGCGCCGAAGATCCGTGCGATGGAAATTATCGACGAACTGGAGCCGGTCAAGCGCGGTGTCTATGGCGGCGCCGTCGGGTATTTCGCCTGGAACGGCAATATGGATACCGCCATTGCGATCCGCACGGCGGTGATCAAGAACGGCGAGCTGCATGTGCAAGCCGGTGGCGGGATTGTGGCAGACTCGGTGCCGGCCCTTGAATGGGAAGAAACCCTCAACAAGCGTCGGGCGATGTTCCGTGCCGTGGCATTGGCAGAGCAAACTCCACAAGACTGAAGCTGGAATAAAAAATGTGGGAGCGGGCTTGCTCGCGAATACAGAGTGTCAGTCGATACATGTGTGACTGATACACCGTATTCGCGAGCAAGCCCGCTCCCACATTAGTTTTTCACCGGTCTTGGGATTTGTTTAGAAATCCAGACTGACTCCGACATTGATGCCTTGCTGGGTCAAGTTGTCATCCTTTCTCACGTTATACGCCGCCCGCAACGCCAGGTCCTGAGTCAGCTTGTGGCTGACACCCAGGCTCAAGCGGTCAGAATTACTGCGAGGCGTATACCCGTCGAGCTTGAAGTCGATCCCCTGCACGCTGTTGAGCGAAATATTCACCTTCTGGGTGTCATTTTCAAACTCATGCTCGTGGGCCACTTCGCCAAAAACTTGAGTTTGTGGCGTGATGCGATAGCTGCCCTGCAGGCCGACCCCCAGGCGCTTGGAGTCGCGTTGTTGATCGTCAAAGGTCAGGGCGGTGGAGCGGCTGCTTTTCTCCGAGTAACCATTGACTTCAACCCGTGCGTAATCGGCGCTGATGAACGGCGAGAGGTGCCAGTCGCTGCCCGGCGCGGCGATGTCATACCCCACGCGGCCGCTCAGGGCCCAGAGCCAGCCATCGGTGTCACCTTTCTCCGAGCCTTCGCTGATACCCAGGGCAAACTTGCGTTTGAGGCTGTCGAAGTCCAGCTTGCCGCCGGTCAATGCGGCATCGGCCCACCAGTGGTTCTGCTGATACTGGGCGAATGCCGTGCCCATATAGCTGTTGAGCTTGTAGTCTGAATCATTGGCGCCGGCTTCGAGTGTCTGCCGATACAGGCCGGCGGCAACGCCCACGCGCCAGTTTTCATCGAGCCGGTAGCTGCCACCGATATTCAGGTTATAGCCGCTGCCGTCGCCACTGGCCGAGCTGCTCTGATCATCGAAATCCAGGCGTTGGCCTCCGCCGGCCACTATGGCGCGCCATTGGCCGACGGCTTGCCAGCTGCCGTTGTCTGCTTGCCATTGGTTACGCAGCTCGTCCTGGTGGGCGCGCAATGTGCCTTGGGCCATTTCCGGCAGCAAGGTCAGTTCCCACGGCGCGGCGAGTAGCGAATAGGCGTAGTCGGCAATCAAGCGTTGCCCGGCCACGGTAGGGTGGACCGAGTCGTTGTAGATCAGCTTGGTTGGGTCCGGGTTGGTGCCGCCGATGCCATAGGTTGGGTTGGCGGTGCAACTGTTACCGCTGAAGCAGGTGCCCGTCAGGTTCTGCCCGGTGGCTAGGCCGAAGCGCGCTGGATCGGCGAAGGCCTCGTTCAACAGCAGCGGGATGTTCAGCGGGATAACCTGTGCATCCACTTGTGACAGACGCTGTACCAGGGACTGGTTGAAAATAGTGCTCAGGGCCGAAGTCGCTGCTTGCTGTGGGGTGCCGTTGATGGCCGGCGTCAGGCCCAGGTCGGGTAGCATCCACACCATAATGTAACGCGCGCCGGCTTGTTGCAGGGCCTGGGCGCTGTCCGCCAGCCTGCCGCCGGCGGCGACCGCTTGAGCGGGGCTGAGTACCCGGCCTTGCAGGAAGTCATTGCCGCCACCGGAAAGGAAGTAAAGTGCGTTCGGGTCGGCTCTCCCACCATTAGCCGGCAGATAGCCCTGCCGACTGCGCAACACAGTGCCGCCCCCGGGGTTGCCTGGGGGAATCGCAGCATTGGAGACTGAGGTAATGGAGTCGAGGATATTGTCGGTACGGTAGCCACCCACTGCCCAGTTGTTGCCGTCTGGCAAACCCTGGGCTGCGCGAACCGGTGAGGTGGAAGCATTCAGGTCGTTGGGAGCGACGCCCAGTTTCGTGCCCAGCAGGGTCGATGAGACCAGGCCGTATTCACCCTGGAAGGTCGGCCCGGTTCGGTTGGTAAAGCGCAATGTGGCGCCGGCCGAACCGTCGGGAAACTGGCCTGCATCCGCCAGGCTGTCGCCGAAAACCACCATGGTTGAATAAGGTGACGGGGCTGCGAACGCCTGGGCGCAGGCCAATGACAGGAGGCAGCCGGCAAGGGGCGCGAAAAACGCTGGTCTGAGCATGCAAGATTCCATTGGGTTGTTTTTATGTCGGAAGTGAAACACTAGCAAAATTTCTGGCATTTTCTGTAGGGAAATCCGGAATCCACCTACGTTGCGTCCCCGTATTTGCGGCTCCATATTGCACCGCTGGCGAGCCTACGTTACTGTGCCTGAACGTATGAATGAGACCCTCCCCGTGTTGATCATCAGCAAACTCTTGATGCGAGTAGTCAAGGCACACGCCCGTTGGCGTTGGCGCGCCTGACATTTTTCTCTGCCGGCCTGGCCGGACCTGTACCGATTTGCCTTCTTCACCCGTTGTCTGACGCCCCTTGCCAACTCACCCTGGCAACCGGAACGTGCGTCTGGCAGCGGGTCACACGCTTGGAAGGCGGTCATTTGAAATCAGTGAATTCAAGAGGTTTGAACCCACATGTTGCTGATGATTGATAACTACGACTCCTTTACCTACAACGTTGTGCAGTACCTGGGCGAACTGGGTGCCGAGGTCAAGGTGGTGCGCAACGATGAACTTACCGTTGCTGAAATCGCTGCGCTGAACCCCGAGCGCATCGTGGTTTCGCCTGGCCCGTGCACGCCGACCGAGGCGGGCATCTCTCTGGAAGCTATCCAGTATTTCGCCGGCAAGCTGCCGATCCTGGGCGTCTGCCTGGGCCATCAGTCCATCGGCCAGGCGTTTGGCGGTGATGTGGTGCGCGCGCGCGAGGTCATGCACGGCAAGACCAGCCCGGTGTTCCATCGGGATTTGGGTGTATTCCATGGCTTGAACCTGCCGGTGACCGTGACCCGTTACCACTCTCTGGTGGTCAAGCGTGAAACCTTGCCCGAATGCCTGGAACTGACCGCCTGGACCCAATTGGAAGACGGCTCGGTCGACGAGATCATGGGCCTGCGCCACAAGACACTGAACGTCGAAGGGGTGCAATTTCACCCTGAATCAATCCTGACCGAGCAGGGCTACGAGCTGTTCGCCAACTTTCTCAAGCAGAGCGGCGGCACGCGCTAAGGACTTTTCATGGATATCAAGACTGCCCTGAGCCGTATCGTCGGCCATCTGGACCTGAGCACCGCGGAAATGAGCGATGTGATGCGCGAGATCATGACCGGTCAATGCACCGATGCTCAGATCGGCGCTTTTATGATGGCGATGCGCATGAAGAGCGAAAGCATCGACGAAATCGTCGGTGCGGTGTCGGTGATGCGTGAGCTGGCGGACAAGGTCGAACTCAAGACCCTCGACGGCGTCGTCGATGTAGTGGGCACCGGCGGTGACGGTGCGAATATTTTCAACGTGTCGACCGCCTCATCCTTCGTGGTGGCCGCCGCTGGTTGCACCGTCGCCAAGCACGGGAACCGCGCAGTGTCTGGCAAGAGCGGCAGTGCCGACTTGCTGGAAGCTGCCGGTATTTACCTGAACCTCACGCCGGTGCAAGTAGCGCGCTGCATCGACAGCGTTGGCATTGGCTTCATGTTTGCTCAGTCCCATCACGGCGCGATGAAGCACGCTGCCGGCCCGCGCAAGGACCTTGGCCTGCGTACCCTGTTCAACATGCTCGGCCCGCTTACGAATCCGGCCGGTGTGAAGCATCAGGTGGTGGGCGTGTTCAGCCAGGCGCTGTGCCGGCCGCTGGCCGAAGTATTACAACGCTTGGGCAGCAAGCATGTGCTGGTGGTGCACTCCAAGGATGGCCTCGACGAATTCAGCCTGGCGGCGCCGACCTTCGTGGCGGAGCTGAAGAACGACGAGGTCACCGAATATTGGGTCGAACCTGAAGACCTGGGTATGAAAAGCCAGAGCTTGCACGGCCTGGCGGTGGAAAGCCCGGCGGCTTCGTTGGAGTTGATTCGTGATGCTCTGGGGCGTCGTAAGACCGAAAACGGTCAGAAAGCTGCGGAAATGATTGTGCTCAACGCTGGCGCAGCACTTTACGCCGCCGACCATGCCTATAGTCTCAAGGAAGGTGTCGCCTTGGCCCACGATGCGCTGCACACCGGCCTGGCTCGTGAGAAGCTCGAAGAGCTGGGAGCATTCACCGCCGTATTCAAGATGGAGAATGAAGGATGAGTGTGCCAACCGTTCTGGAAAAGATCCTGGCCCGTAAGGCTGAAGAAGTGGCCGAGCGCCGCGCCCGCGTGGGCCTGGCCGAGTTGGAAGCCCAGGCGAAAAGCGCCGATGCGCCACGCGGCTTTGCCAATGCCTTGATCGCCCAGGCCAAGCTCAAGCAGCCGGCCGTGATCGCCGAGGTCAAGAAAGCCTCGCCGAGCAAGGGGGTGATTCGCGAGAACTTTGTACCCGCCGAGATCGCCGCCAGTTATGAGAAGGGTGGGGCGACTTGCCTGTCCGTACTGACGGATATCGACTACTTCCAAGGTTCAGACCTGTTTCTGCAACAGGCGCGCGCCGCGTGCAAGTTGCCGGTGATCCGCAAGGATTTCATGGTGGACCCGTACCAGATCGTTGAAGCCCGAGCCTTGGGTGCCGACTGCGTGTTGCTGATTGTCTCCGCATTGGATGACGTGAAGATGGCCGAGCTGGCGGCCGTGGCCAAAAGCGTCGGCCTGGACGTGCTGGTCGAAGTACACGACGGCGACGAGCTGGAGCGCGCATTGAAGACCCTCGATACTCCGCTGGTGGGCGTCAACAACCGTAACCTGCATACCTTCGACGTCAGCCTCGAAACCACCCTCGACCTGCTGCCGCGTATCCCGCGCGATCGTCTGGTGATTACCGAGAGTGGCATCGTCAACCGCGCCGATGTGGAACTGATGGAAATCAGTGGCGTGTACTCGTTCCTGGTGGGCGAGACGTTTATGCGCGCAGAGAACCCGGGGGCGGAGCTGCAGCGCTTGTTCTTCCCGGAGCGCGGTACGACGATCAGCGGTTCGACACTAGACTGATTTGAAATACGCTCGGAACTGTAGGAGCTGGCTTGCCTGCGATAGCGGCGGGTCAGCCAACCTCTGTGTAGCTGACACACCGCTATCGCAGGCAAGCCAGCTCCCACATTGGTTTTGTGTTTATTCAGGTAGGTAGGTGTTCGATGCTCCAGCCCGTGATCATGACTGTCGAAGCAGGCCTTGCCGCCGAGCAAGACCTATTGGCAGCCGTTTGCGCGGGTGAGCAGGCATTCGGATTGCTGTTCTGGCAGCCCAGTGACCAAGCACTGGTCATGCCGCGCCGTTTGAGCCGGCTGCCGGCATTCGCGGTGGCGAGCCAGGTTTCGGCCGATGCGGGTTGGCCGGTATTGCTGCGTGAAACCGGTGGTGAGCCGGTGCCGCAGTCCGGCGCCACGGTCAATATCGCCCTGGTCTATGCCCCACCGCGCAGTGAAAGCGACCAGGGGCGCATCGAAACCGGCTATCAGCGCTTGTGCCAACCGATTTGTGATCTGTTGATCGAGTTGGGTGGCGATGCGTCCGTCGGCGAAATTGACGGTGCCTTTTGCGACGGCCGTTACAACGTCAACCTCAATGGCCGCAAAATGGTGGGCACTGCCCAGCGTTGGCGACAAAGCGGTGGCCGCCCGGTCGGGTTGGTGCACGGGGCGATGTTGCTGGAGAATGATCGTGAGCAATTGATTGCGGCGGTCAACCGCTTCAATCAAGCCTGCGGTTTGGAGCAGCGGGTTCGCGCCGATAGCCATATCGCACTGCACGAAGCGTTTACGGCGCCGGATGCGATCCGTCGGCTCGACACGTTGTACCGTCAGATGCTGGCTGGCTTCCTGCCGGTTTAACGGGTACCGAACACCACCATCGTCTTGCCTTTGACGTGCACCAAGTTGCGTTCTTCCAAGTCCTTGAGCACGCGGCCGACCATTTCTCGTGAACACCCGACAATACGTCCGATCTCCTGGCGCGTGACTTTGATCTGCATGCCGTCGGGATGGGTCATGGCATCGGGTTGCTTGCATAGGTCCAACAGGCAGCGAGCGACGCGGCCGGTGACATCAAAGAACGCCAGGTCGCCGACTTTGCGGGTGGTGTCGCGCAGGCGCTGGGCGATCTGACCGCTCAGGGCGTACAAGATGTCCGGATCATGCTGGGCCAATTCGCGAAATTTTGCATAGCTGATTTCGGCCACTTCGCACTCAACTTTGGCTCGTACCCAAGCACTGCGTTCCTGCTCTTTGCCTGCTTGTTCAAACAAACCCAGCTCCCCGAAGAAGTCTCCGGCGTTGAGATAGGCAATGATCATCTCACGGCCATCCTCATCCTCGATCAGGATGGTGACTGAGCCCTTGATGATGAAAAACAGGGTTTCTGAGCGCTCGCCGGCGCAGATGATGTTGTGCTTGGCCGGATGACGTCGGCGCTGGCAATGCAGCAACAGCTTGTCGAGGTTCTTGATCTTGGGTGTGGGAGTAAGAGCAACCATGGTTGTATCCCGAAAAGACTGCGCGGTGTAGTTGGCGTTGTTTTTATCCAGCGGCATCTCATTGATATACGCTGTACAAGTCATGGCAATGCGCCATTCATTTGGCGCCAGCTTACCAGACACCTTCTGTCGCGATTAGCCAATTTAGCGGCAAACGCTGTCATTTATCGAATTTATGCAGAGCGCTGTTGTTTCAAGGCCCTGTGCTAAGCTGGCGACCCTTTTTTAGCAGTGGAGTCTGGGCGATGAAGGCACGCATCCAATGGGCGGGCGAAGCCATGTTCCTCGGTGAGTCGGGCAGCGGCCATGTGGTGGTCATGGACGGTCCGCCGGAAGCCGGCGGTCGTAACCTGGGTGTACGCCCCATGGAAATGTTGCTGCTGGGTGTGGGCGGTTGCAGCAATTTTGACGTGGTCAGCATCTTGAAGAAGTCCCGCCAGGCCGTAGAAAGCTGCGAAGCCTTCCTGGAAGCTGAACGCGCCACTGAAGACCCCAAGGTTTTTACCAAGATCCATATGCATTTCGTGGTCAAGGGCCGGGCGCTAAAAGAAGCCCAGGTCAAGCGTGCCATCGAGCTGTCGGCAGAGAAGTACTGCTCAGCATCGATCATGCTGGGGGCTGCGGGCGTGGTCATTACCCACGACTACGAAATCATCGAGCTGGGTTGATTACAGCAGGCAAAAGAAAGGGCGCTTCGGGCGCCCTTTTTTCGGTTCAGATTCGATAAGTGCTTTTGGTCATGACCTTGGCCAACAGGCTCATGCCGAACCGTACCGGGGCTGGAAAGCGGAAGCCGCCCGCGTCCAGCGCGCTTTCTGCATGGTGCTCTTCGTCAATGCGCATCTGCTCAAGAATGGCCCGTGACTTTTCGTCTTCGGCCGGCAGTTGCTCCAGGTGTTCATCCAGGTGCTTGCACACCTGATGTTCTGTCGCGGCCACAAACCCCAGGCTGACTTTGTCACTGATCAGCCCGGCAGCCGCGCCGATACCAAACGACAAGCCATAAAACAGTGGGTTGAGCACGCTGGGATGGCTGCCCAACTGGCGGATGCGTTGTTCGCACCAGGCCAGGTGGTCGATCTCTTCCTCGGCCGCATGCTCCATCGCCACGCGCACTTGCGGCAACTTGGCGGTCAGCGCCTGGCCCTGGTACAGCGCCTGGGCACAGACTTCACCGGTATGGTTGATGCGCATCAGGCCTGCGACGTGACGGGTGTCGGTCTCGCTCAACTGTACATCCGGCTGCACGATGGCGGGCGATGGGCGGTAGGGCTGGCCACTGAACGGCAGCAGGGTGCGCATGGCCATGTCGGCTTGCAGCAACAGACGGTCAATCGGCGAGTAGTGACGTTGGGTAGTCATGCTGACCTCCGGGAAGAATCTCGGCGGCCAGTTTACCGCAAGAGAGCGTCCAGCGTTTGTGCTGAGTCAATTTGCCCTTGTGCACTCAGCCCGGTGGCCAGTTCATCTGGCGCTGACCCAGCACGTGCATATGGATGTGGTAAACGGTTTGCCCGCCGTCTTCATTGCAATTCATCACCACACGAAAGCCTTTTTCGCAGCCTTGTTCCACGGCCAGGCGTTGGGCGGTGAACAGGATATGGCCGGCCAGCGCCTTATCGTCCTCGGTCAGGTCGTTGAGGGTACGAATGGGTTTTTTCGGGATAACCAGGAAATGCACTGGTGCCTGGGGGGCGATATCGTGAAAAGCCAGGACTTGGTCATCTTCATAGATGATCTTCGCCGGTATTTCCCTGTTGATGATCTTGGTGAACACAGTATCCACAGCTGTATCTCCATCGTGAAAAGTGAGGTAAGTGTACGTAGGCCGTCAGCGCGGGCAATAGGCCTTGTTGATGGCTCCGGCAATTTTGCGGGTCAGCCAGCGGGGGCTCAGGCGTGGGCTGAACGTCAGCCAACGATTGCGGCGCCCGGGAATGATGATGGCCTTGTTCTTTTCCAGCGCCCGCACGGTGTAGAGCGCGACTTCTTCCGGGCTCATCAGTTGCTGGCTGCGGTCGAGTTTCGCCGTATCCATCTGCGCGGTGCCGAAGAATGCGGTGCGCGTAGGGCCAGGGCACAGCACTGAAACCTTGATGCCGCAGGTCTTCAATTCCTCGCGCAACCCTTCGGAGAAGTGCAGCACGTAGGCTTTGCTGGCGTAGTAGCTGCTCATCCACGGCCCAGGCTGGAAGGCCGCGACCGAAGCCACATTGAGGATTTGCCCGCCGCCATGCAGGGCCATGGCATTGCCCAGTGCGTGGCACATGCGGGTCAAGGCCAGGATGTTGACTTCGATGAGGTCCTGCTCGGTCATCCAGTCCTGGGCCAGGAACGGCCCGCTGGTGCCGATGCCGGCGCAGTTGACCAGCAGGTCGATCTGTCGCTCACCCTCTTCGAGCTCCAGCAAAAAGCCGGACAAGCGCAGCGGCTCGCCCAAATCACAGGCGCGAAACAGTACCTCGACGCCGAAGCGTTGGGTCAATTCCAATGCAATGCTTTCCAACTGATCACGCTGGCGGGCCACCAGAATCAAGCTACGGCCACGCCGTGCCAAGGCTTCGGCCAATGCCAGGCCGATGCCACTGGAGGCGCCGGTGATCAGAGCGTAACGGGTCATGCCTTTCTCCATCGCAACGCCGCCGGCCCATGACAGTGCGTCACAGGCGGCGGGCGTTTCTTCACTGTTCTGGAGAGTCTACAGGTTCGGCTGCATCGTCAGCACTTTGCGCTGCGGCTTCGTCAACGATAGCGCTTTGATCGGCGTCTGCATCGGAGGTGATGGAGCTGCTTTCGTAGCTGCTGTCCATGTTGGCTTCAAGCTGGTCCAGGTAGCCGTTCATGCCCAGGGTGACGACGATGATGAGCATCAAGGGAATGAACGCCAGCCACAGCGAGGCCAGGATTTTCACCGCAGTGGAGTTGCGTGGTGGTGGCGCGCCGTATTGGTTGGCGCCCGTGTTGCCTGGCAATACCAGCAACAGCAGCGGGAAAACACTGTTAACCAGCGGAACCAGGTTGAGCAGGTAAAGCCAGCCAGACCAGCCCAGGTCATGCAGGCGCTGCACGCCGATTTGCACGCTCACCACTACCAGTGCCACAAACAGCGCGAAACCCAGCAGTGAGCCAATAATGATGGCGATGGTTGGCGAGGCTGTCGCCACCGCGAAGCCCACCGTACTGATGATGCCCGCTGCCACCAACATCGCGACGGTCAGTGCCAGCGTCCAGGCCAGGTAGCGCAGGCGCCCGATGCGCCCGTGGATGGTGAAGACCTTGAGGGTTGCGAACTCCGGCAGGTCGTCGCCAACGGCAGCGCGTGGGGGAGCATAAGGTGAGGCGGCGGCGCGGTCAGCGGTTGACGAGCTTGTTTCGTGGGTTTCTGCCAGGCTGAATGCCACAGGTTGTTCGGCCTCGATGCGAGCGTCGACCCCGGCGTTGTGCAGTGCCGTGAGGTAAGTTTGCGCGTCGGGGTGGGACAGGTCGCGCTTGAGCGCGACGGGGCGGCCGGTGAAGAGCTTTTCGATCGCTTCAACATCGCTTTTGAATAACTCGGCGAGGTTCAGCTTGGCGGTGGTGCTTTCGACACCTGGGCGCAAGGCTCCGTCAAACACAATCTTGAAACGGCTGTCGCTCATGCGGGCATCCTTGTCACTTAATCAGGGAGAGTATGCAGGCCTGTCCAATCGGCAGGCCTGCCAGTGGGTCAGCGTGGCCAGCGCAGTTGCGCGGCGTGCTCGCGTGCTTTGCGGTATTCGGCATCCAGGCGGGCAACGAGGTCATCCACACTGGGTACATCATTGATCTCACCGACGCCTTGGCCAGCAGACCATACAGTTTTCCACGCTTTGGCCTCATCGCTCAATGGCTTGAGCTTGGAACCGAAGTTGACTTCACCTTTGCCTTGAAGCGCAGCGAGGTCAAACCCGGCATTTTCCAGGCTCTGGCGCATGAAGCTGGCAGGTACGCCGGAGACTGCTGGAGTGTGCACGATGTCGGCGGCGCGCGATGTGAGCAGCATCTCCTTATACGCATCCGGTGCCTGGCTTTCGGTGGTGCCGATAAAGCGCGTGCCGAAATATGCCAGGTCTGCCCCCAGCACCTGGGCGGCGAGGATTTCGTGCCCATGGTTAAGGCAGCCCGCCAGCAGTAGGGTTTTGTCGAAGAACTGGCGAATTTCGGCAATCAGTGAAAAGGGGCTCCAGGTGCCAGCGTGGCCACCCGCACCAGCGGCGACGGCAATGAGGCCATCAACACCCGCTTCAGCGGCTTTCTCGGCATGGCGTCGGGTAGTGACGTCATGAAATACTAGGCCGCCGTAGCTATGAACCGCGTCCACCAACTCCTTTACCGCACCGAGACTGGTGATGACGATGGGCACCTTGTGCTCGACGCAGATCGCCAGGTCTGCCTCCAGGCGCGGGTTGCTGTTGTGCACGATCAGGTTCACGGCATAGGGCGCAGGGTTGTCCAACTGAGCCAGGCCCGCTTCGATTTCTTCCAGCCAGGCCTTGAAGCCACAGCTTTCGCGTTGGTTGAGCGCCGGGAAACTCCCAACTACCCCGTTGCGACAGCAGGCCAGGACCAGTTGCGGATTAGAGATCAGAAACATCGGCGCGGCCACCACGGGCAGGCGCAGACGTTGTTCCAGCAGAGCGGGCAGCGACATTGGAGGTTCCCCGAGTAATTGACGTTAGAACGGTTTGACCACGACCAAAATTACGATAGCCAGCAATATCAGAACCGGGACTTCATTGAACCAGCGATAAAAGACATGGCTGCGGGTGTTTTCGCCACGGGCGAAGCGCTTTACCTGTGCGCCGCACATGTGATGGTAGCCAATCAGCAGGACGACCAGGGTCAACTTGGCGTGGATCCAGGCGCCCGACTGGAAAATGCCGGGGTTGAGGGCCAGCATCCAGATGCCGAAAACCAGTGTGGCAACCATCGCAGGGCCCATGATGCCCCGGTACAACTTGCGCTCCATGATGCTGAAGCGTTCCTTGCTGACGGTGTCTTCGCTTTGGGCGTGGTAGACAAACAGGCGCGGCAGGTAGAACAGCCCGGCAAACCAGCAAACGATGCTGACGATATGGAAGGCTTTGACCCATAGATAGAGCATTTTAGTTATTCCCAGGTTCACGGTAGCGAAGATAGTAGTGGCTCATGCGCCCGTACGTCACGTTGACGGTTGTCGCAGGACGATACGGCCCCTATTATCGACGGCTTTCCAGTGGGTTCGTTGAGGGCAGGTTTATGGTCAAGGTCGGTATCGTCGGCGGCACGGGTTACACCGGTGTCGAATTGCTGCGTCTGTTGGCTCAGCATCCGCAAGCTGAGGTGGTGGTCATCACTTCCCGATCCGAAGCCGGGCTGGCCGTGGCCGATATGTACCCGAACCTGCGAGGCCACTATGACGGTCTGGCGTTCAGTGTGCCGGACACCAAGACTCTGGGTGCCTGCGACGTGGTGTTCTTCGCCACGCCTCACGGTGTCGCCCATGCTCTGGCCGGTGAGTTGCTGGCGGCCGGTACCAAGGTTATCGACTTGTCGGCAGACTTCCGCCTGCAAGACGCCGATGAGTGGGCCAAGTGGTACGGCCAGCCCCATGGTGCGCCGCAGCTGTTGGAAGAGGCGGTTTACGGCCTGCCGGAAGTCAATCGCGAGCAGATCAAGCAAGCACGCCTGATTGCGGTGCCGGGTTGCTATCCGACGGCGACGCAATTGGGCCTCCTGCCATTGCTGGAAGCTGGCCTGGCGGATGCGTCGCGGCTGATCGCCGACTGTAAGTCGGGCGTCAGTGGTGCGGGCCGTGGCGCGGCGGTCGGTTCTCTATACTCCGAAACGTCGGAAAGCATGAAAGCCTATGCGGTAAAAGGTCATCGTCACTTGCCGGAAATTCGCCAGGGCCTGCGCCGCGCTGCCGGCCAGGATGTGGGTCTGACCTTCGTGCCGCACCTGACGCCGATGATCCGCGGGATTCACTCCACGCTGTATGCGACTGTCACTGATCGCTCGGTAGACCTGCAGGCGTTGTTTGAAAAACGTTATGCCAATGAGCCGTTCGTCGATGTGATGCCGGCCGGCAGCCATCCGGAAACGCGCAGCGTGCGTGGTGCCAATGTGTGCCGTATTGCGGTGCATCGTCCGCAGGATGGCGACCTGGTGGTGGTGTTGTCGGTGATCGACAATTTGGTCAAGGGCGCTTCGGGCCAGGCGGTGCAGAACATGAATATCCTGTTCGGCCTGGACGAGAAGTTGGGCCTGTCCCACGCGGGGATGTTGCCTTAACGCGGGATCACCGTTGCGCAAAAGGCCCTTTGATCGGGCCTTTTGCATTTTTAATGGTCGCTGGGCGGATTGATATACCGTAACAATAGTTGACCGCTTTTCTAGGAGAAGCGGATAATACCCGCCATTACGCATATGGCGGCGCTACGCCGGGAGATTATCAGCATGAGCGTTGAGTCCTTCACCCCCACGTCTTTGCAATTCACCCACGGTGCTGCGCACAAGGTGAAGAGCCTGGTCGATGAAGAGGGTAATGATCGCTTGAAGCTGCGCGTATTCGTTACGGGCGGCGGTTGTTCAGGGTTTCAGTACGGTTTTACCTTCGATGAAGATGTGGCCGATGACGACACTATCGTTGAGCGCGAGGGTGTAAGCCTGGTCGTGGATCCGATGAGCTTCCAATACCTGGCAGGTGCCGAGGTGGATTATCAGGAAGGTCTGGAAGGCTCGCGTTTCGTGATCAAGAACCCTAATGCCACCACGACGTGTGGTTGCGGGTCTTCGTTCTCGATCTGATCGGTAGCAGATACAAAAACGCCGCTTGGCTTTTACGGGCCAAGCGGCGTTTTGCTGTCTGGGGTTCAGGCGGGGTAGATCGCGCCAAGCACTCGAAGCCCACGTGCGCCAGTGACGCTGGGACGATTGGCGGCAATGCCTTCAAGGCAGCAATGGGCCAGCCAGGCGAAGGCCATTGCCTCTACCCAGTCAGGGTCTACGCCATAGGCCGCTGTAGTGCTGACATGGGTAGAAGGCAGCAACGTTGTCAGCCTGCCCATCAGTGCCCCGTTATGGGCGCCGCCGCCGCAGATCAGCAAGGTTGTTGTGTCAGTCTGGGCGCTTTGCAGGGACTCGACGATGGTCAGGGCCGTCAGCTCCAGCAGGGTGGCCTGTACGTCTTGGGGTTCAAAGGTGGGCAAACGGCCAAGGTGCTGCTGCAGCCAGGCCAGGTTGAACACCTCTCGGCCCGTGCTTTTCGGGCCTTTGGTCATGAAGAACGGATCGCTGAGCAGCGTATTGAGCAGCTGGGGCTGGACCTTGCCGCTGGCCGCCCATTGCCCGTCCCGATCAAAGTGTTCTCCGCGCTGCAGGTGAATCCAGGCATCGAGCAGCACGTTCCCCGGGCCGCAGTCGAAACCGGCGACAGGCTTGCCCGTCTCGATCAGGCTGAGGTTGCTGAACCCGCCGACATTCAATACCGCGCGATTGCCCGTCTGCTCGCCGAACAAGGCTTCATGAAAGGCTGGAACCAAAGGAGCGCCTTGGCCGCCGGCAGCGACATCGCGGCTGCGGAAGTCGCTGACGACAGTGATGCCTGTCAGTTCGGTGAGTAGGGCAGGGTTGCCGATCTGAACGGTGAAGCCTCGGGCGGGTTCATGGCGAATCGTCTGGCCATGACTACCAATCGCCCGAATGTCCTGAGGCTTGAGGTTTTGTTGCTCCAGCAAGGCGATGATCCCTTGTGCAGCGAGCGTCACCCATTGCTGCTGGGCAATTGCCGAACGGGCGATTTCATCCGGGCCGCTGGCGCATAGGCTCAGCAGTTCTGTGCGCAAGGCGTCGGGCATTGGGATATAGCGAGTGGCGATCAGATTGATCGCCGCGCCTTGTTCGATAAGGGCGATATCCAGGCCGTCGAGGCTGGTCCCGGACATCACACCGATATAGAGCGGCATACCTTAACGCTTCGCCGAAGCCAGCAAGGTGGAGCGCTCTTGATCCATCCGTGCCATCAGCGGCTGGCTCTGCTGCATGAAGCGCGCGCGTTCGGCCTTGGCAATCGGGTCAGCCATTGGGAGCTTCTGGCCCAGTGGGTCGACGTGTACGCCGTTGACCTGGAACTCATAGTGCAAGTGCGGGCCGGTGGAGAGGCCGGTGGTACCGATGTAACCGATCACTTGGCCCTGTTTCACGTTGCCGCCAGTCTTGACGCCCTTGGCAAAACCTTGCATGTGGCCGTACAGCGTGCGGTACGTGTTGCCGTGCTGGATGATCACCGTATTGCCGTAACCACCACGACGCCCCGCCAACAAGACCTTGCCGTCGCCTGCCGCTTTGATTGGCGTGCCACGCGGCGCGGCATAGTCGACACCCTTGTGCGCGCGAATTTTGTTCAGAATTGGATGCTTGCGGCCCATGGAGAAACGCGAGCTAATACGGGCAAAGTCAACGGGGGTACGGATGAAGGCCTTGCGCATGCTGTTGCCATCAGCTGTGTAGTAGCTGCTGTTGCCCTGTTTGTTGGTGTAGCGCACGGCGGTGTAGGTTTTGCCACGGTTGGTGAAGCGTGCAGACAGAATGTTGCCAGTGCCGACCACTTTTCCGTTGGCTACTTTCTGCTCGTAGATCACGTCGAATTCGTCGCCTTGACGGATGTCCTGAGCGAAGTCGATGTCGTAGCCAAATACGCTGGCCATGTCCATGGTCATGCTATGCGAGAGGCCCGCACGCGCGGCCGATTGCGACAGGGAGCTGTTGATCACGCCGTGTACGTAGGCGGAACGCATGACGGGTTTGGTGGTGATTCGGTTGAATGCGAAGCCTTTGGCGCCTTTGCTCAGGCTGATACTTTCCAGGTCACTGATGCTGGTGTGCAGGTTGTTCAACTGGCCGTCTGGCGTCAGCTCAAATTCAAGCTTCTGGCCACGTTTGAGCTGAGTGAATTGCTTGGCTTGCTTATCGCTGGCGAGCACTTCATTTACAGCGGCGGCAGGCAACCCAACCTTTTCGAACAGGGTAGATAGTGTATCGCCTTTGCCCACGATGACTTCGCGATGCTGGGGATTCTTGGCTGCGGCTGCTGCAGGTGCTTCCTGGGCGGCTTGCTGGGTGTCTTCGGGAGTGCTTTCGATCTGTGCGAAAGGTGACTCAGTTGCAGTGTTTGTGGCTTGTTGAGCGTCGGAAGCGTCTTGATCTTGTGTCAGTTGTTCAACTGGGCTTTCCAGATCGAGGCTCAGGGATGTTCGTTTGGCTTCAACGTCACTGGAAGGGAATACCAGCAGTGCCAGGCTGAGAAGGGCGGCGATACCACTTGCGGCGAGCAGGTGGGTCTTCGGGTAAAGCGGCGGCGCTTTAGACGGTTCAGTGGTCATAAGTAATTTTGACTTTGAAGATGAAATGGAAAAGATGAATGACATGATGAAGATGAAATAACTGTATAAAATATAACCAAATCATCTGTGGCGCAAGCTTGCGAACGCTGGGCTTGCTGAACGGTGTCCGTGCGCAGGGCAAAACTTGTAATTAGTCCCTGATCTTGTATGGTTGGTTCCCTTTTGAATCTGAGCCTTGCGGGTCTGTTATGAAGTCGGTTGAAGAGCAGCTAGCGCTGATAAAACGTGGTGCGGAAGAACTGTTGGTCGAGGCCGAGCTGATCGAAAAGCTCAAGCGTGGCCAACCCCTGCGTATCAAGGCTGGCTTTGATCCGACCGCGCCGGATCTGCACCTGGGTCATACCGTGCTTATTAATAAGCTGCGTCAGTTCCAGGAGTTGGGCCATCAGGTCATCTTCCTTATAGGTGACTTCACCGGGATGATCGGTGATCCAAGCGGCAAGAGCGCTACGCGCCCGCCGCTGACTCGCGAACAGGTGCTCGATAATGCCGAGACCTATAAGACCCAGGTATTCAAGATTCTTGACCCAGCCAAGACCGAGGTGGCGTTCAACTCCACCTGGATGGACAAAATGGGGCCGGCAGATTTCATTCGCCTGACGTCCCAGTACACTGTGGCGCGCATGCTCGAGCGCGATGACTTCGACAAGCGCTACTCGACCAATCAGCCAATCGCCATTCATGAGTTCCTTTACCCGCTGGTTCAAGGGTACGACTCGGTGGCGCTGCGTGCGGATGTCGAGCTGGGTGGCACCGATCAGAAGTTCAACCTGCTGATGGGGCGTGAATTGCAGCGCGCCTATGGTCAGGAGGCTCAGTGCATTCTGACCATGCCATTGCTGGAGGGCTTGGATGGCGTCAAGAAGATGTCCAAGTCCCTGGGTAACTATGTCGGTATCCAGGAAGCGCCGGGTGTGATGTACGGCAAGCTAGTATCTATTCCGGATGCGCTGATGTGGCGCTACTTCGAGCTGTTGAGCTTCCGCTCGATGGACGAGATCAATGGGCTGCGTGCGGATGTCGAGGCGGGCGCTAATCCTCGCGATGTGAAGATTAAGCTGGCTGAAGAAATCGTTGCGCGTTTCCATGGTGAGGAGGCTGCGGCCAGCGCTCACCGTGCGGCAGGTAATCGCATGAAAGATGGCGAGCTGCCTGACGATCTGCCCGAGATTGAGCTGACTGCTGCCGAGGCGATGCCGATTGCCGCTGTGCTTAATAAAGCTGGCCTGGTGAAGAATTCAGCGGTCGCGCGTGATCTTTTGGGGGCCGGCGGTGTGCGTATAGATGGTGAGGTGGTTGATCGCACCTTTATATACGAGCTGGGCGCCACTCACGTTTGCCAGGCGGGCAAGAAGGCATTTGCGCGAATTACGCTCAAATCCGAATAAGTCTGAAATAGCTGTTGACGGCGAATTATATCT
>NZ_MPBM01000037.1:0-36520 GCF_001907715.1 Pseudomonas sp. BTN1
TGCCTACCACCCCCGGCGCCGTCGGCGTGGTTCATGCAGCCCGTCGAGCCCAACTTGACCCAGCGCATGCGCAACGAATTGTCGCCATCACCGACGACGGGGATAACGCCATAATCGCCTTGCGCGCGTGCCAGGCCTATGTCCGCGCAATTGCACGATGAGTGCGTTGAGCTAATATTGCCGGGTGCGCTCTGACTTCGATCATTTTGGTAACTGAAGGGCACCATGGATAAGCGGCTTGCGGGGCTGTCAATACTGCTCACCCTTGGATGGGTCGTCACAGTGGCGTCTGTCATGTGGTATTTCTACGACAATTAACCTAAAGGTCGTATCACTTCTGGTCCCTTATTCCGCACGTTACCCACGGCCATGCTGACCTTGAACCATTCGAACACTTCGGACGGCTCGCCCTGGTGCAGGACCATTTGCTCGGCGCGCTCCTTGGGCGTGGCCGGGTCCAACCATTCCCGCGCCAGGTCCGGGGTAAGCACCACCGGGCGTCGGTCGTGAATGTCCACCATGCCCCCGGCACTGTCGGCGGTGATGATCACGAAGCCATCATGCTCGCCAGGTCCTTCATCAGCGTCCGGTAGCTGGCCAATCGCAGCGCAGAGTATCGGGGCACCATCCCGCCGGCGGATAAGGTACGGCTGCTTCTTGGGCCCACCTTCGTCTACCCACTCAAACCAGTTATCGATTGGCGTGATCGCCCGGTGCGGCCAGATCGCCCGGAAGAACGGGCCGTGGGCTACCTTCTCCACGCGGGCATTGATCGGCGCTGCCCGGTCCTTTGCCCAGTGCGGTCGCCAGCCCCAGCGTACCGGGTCGGCGTGGAGCAGGTCGCCCTGTAGGTGCAGCAGCGCAACCGCGGTTGTCGGTGCAACGTTGTACCGCTCAATCGGCTGATCGCCCACGGAGTTCGCCAGCGCATTGGGCATACTCAGCGCTGCAACGAAGTCGTGGATTCCCCTGTACTGCGAAAGTCTCCCGCACATAAGCATCTCCGCTCGTCGGCCCCGATGAACAGCCGGTCCCCGGCCAATCTCTACACTGTAGACACTGGCCCGAGGTATTCGTCATGGCGATCAACATTGATCAGGTGAACGCAATGGAGGCGTGGTTTGCACTCCGCAATGATCCCGCATTCATATCGGCCACACCGGAAGAGCGTTACGAAACGCGACTGGCCCTGGCTGACGACCTCAAGCAACAGGGGTTGATCAACGAAGGTGAATGGCGTGAACTGACTGAGGAAGCAGTTGCGGCCTATGCCGACGAGCTAGGCTAATGGCTGCTTGTAAACGCTAAGCTCGAGCAGCAGGCGCTGATTCTCCCTGAGCAGATGGTCGCGCTGCCCGGTGATGATCTTCACGCTTTGCACTGAGGCAAACGAGTATTGCTGTTCCAGCATGCCTATTTTTTCAAGCGCCTCGGCGAGCTTTGCTTCTGTCTCGGCTTTTCCCGTCATCAGCAGGTCATTCATCTGCACCAGCCCGGCGATATTCGCCCGCGCTCGACGCAGCATGCGCTCGGTCTCCACCAGCTCATCTACGAGAATTGAGCATTGGTGCTGGTACATCTCCAGCGGAGTGGGGCAGCCGAGCCAATCATCGGTGTCCATGTCTACGTTCATAGCGTGAATCTCAAGCACTGTATGTGCGTACAGTAATCGAGGTGGTGCAGGTTTGGGGAGTGGTGTTCGTCGGCAGGACGCCGGGGAGGGTGCGTGACTTTTGCGTGACACTCTCACGCACTTGTAAGCTCTTGTGGGCAGTCGATTGCAGCGAGCGCCAATAAAAACAGCTACTTAACAATGTCTTACAGGTGTACTGCGTGCATGGGGTGCTAGGGGTCGAGTGTTCGAATCACTCCGTCCCGACCATATTTTTCAATGACTTAGCCCGGTTCGGAAACGACCGGGCTTTGTTGTTTCTGGCATTTGATCATTTTGGTCACCGTTGGGTCACCGTTAGCAAAAAGCTCGTAGAGTGCGCCATACAGGGCTTCGTCGCGTTGAAATCTGTCAAAGCTCCAGTCCTGACTGTATTGGCTGCGGTCTGTTCCTTGTCGCGATCTTTCTCTTGACGGGCACTGGCTGATATCGGCGCGACGAGCTGTTCTCAGATCTTTTTTTCTGATCACTGCGTATTTCGGCCCATCGTGACCGCCCGTTTCGGTACAACGTGACCGACCATTTCGCTAACGCGTGACCGCTCATTTCGCTAACAACGTGACCGATTTTCCGCCTGTTCCGAAACAGCCGGTCACGCCCTTACCGAAATGACCGGTCACGTTGTTAGCGAAATACCCTCCACTGCGTTGCGCATGACCTGACCCGCCGCCACCCTCCGTCCCATTTCGGGGAATCGAAGGATGGCGGCGCAGCGAGTAGCCATGCGTAATATCAAAGAATGCCTGCGCCTCAAATTCGAGGCCGACCTGTCCCACGAGAAGATCGCCCGCGCCTTGCAACTGTCCAAGGGCGTCGTCAGCAAATACATCAAGGCGGCGCGCGACACCGGTATCGAGTGGGCCACGCTGGCTCTACTGGATGAGGTGGCGCTCGGCGCCGCCCTGGTGCCCGCCGCCAAGACCGTGCACACACGCGGCGAGCGCGTGTTGCCCGACGTGATCACCCTGCACCGCGAACTACGTCGCAAAGGCGTGACGCTACAACTGCTGTGGGAGGAATACACCGCTACTCATCCCGACCAGCCGACCTACCGCTACACCCAGTTCGTCGAGCATTACCGCAGCTACGCCCGGACGCTCAAACGTTCGATGCGCCAACAGCACCGCGCGGGCGAGAAGCTGTTCATCGACTACGCCGGGCCGACGTTGCCGGTGATCGACGCCGCCACCGGCGAGATCCGCCAGGCGCACATCTTCGTCGCGGCCCTCGGCGCCTCGAACTACACCTACGCGTGCGCCACGCCGGGCGAGACCCAAGTGGACTGGCTGACGGCGTTGAGCCAAGCCCTCGGCTACTTCGGTGGCGTCCCCGAAATGATCGTGCCGGACAACCCGCGCGCCCTGGTCGCCCGGCCTGACCGTTATGAGCCGGGCCTGAACCGCGCCGCGCTGGAGTGCGCCCAGCACTATGGCGCCATCATGCTCCCGGCGCGCCCGCGCAAGCCGCAGGACAAAGCCAAGGCAGAGGTCGCGGTGCAGGTGGTCGAGCGCTGGATCATGGCGCGGTTGCGGCATCAGCAGTTCTTCAGCCTGCATGCGCTCAATCAGGCCATCGCCGTCTTGCTGGAGGACTTGAACCGACGCCCGTTCAAAAAGCTCGATGGATGCCGACGGGACTGGTTCGAGCAACTCGACCAGCCGGCGCTGAAACCGTTGCCGGCGCACCCGTATGAGGTGGTGACCTTCAAGCGCTGCAAGGTCAACATCGATTACCACATCGAGGTGAATGGCGGCTTTTACAGCGTGCCCTCGGCTTTGGCCCGGCAAAGCGTCGACGCCCGAGTGGGTGCCCATACCGTCGAAATTCTACATGGCAACCGCCGGGTCGCCAGCCACCTGTTGCTCGCGCGGCGCGGCGCCTACAGCACCCAGAGCGAACACATGCCGGCCTCGCACAAGGCCCATCGCGACTGGACACCTCAGCGCCTGCTCGACTGGGGCGAGCGAATCGGCCCGCACGTCCGGCAGATCGTCGAGCACCAACTGACCCACAAACCCCATCCGGAAATGGGCTACCGCTCCTGCCTGGGCCTGCTCTCGCTGGCCCGCCAATACGGCAACGAGCGTCTGGAAGCAGCAGCCAGCCGCGCCGTCCAGCTGCGCGCGCTCAACAGCCGCACCGTACGTAACCTCCTCAAGCAAGGCCTTGACCAGCACCCGCTGCCCAAGACCACCACCGCCGCATACCCGAGCCGCCACGAGAACGTGCGCGGTGCCGACTATTACACCCAAAAGGAGCTGTTCAATGATGACCCAACACACGCTTAATCAGTTGCACCAACTGCGCCTCAGCGGCATGGCCAAGGCGCTGGAAGAGCAGTGGACACTGCCAGCCAGCCACAGTTTGAGCTTCGATGAGCGGCTCGGCCTGCTGCTTGACCGCGAACTGGCCTGGCGCGACAACAAACGCCTGGAGCGTCTGCGCAAACAAGCCAAGCTCAAATACGCTGGCGCCTGCCTGGAAGACCTCGACCGCCGCCGCGGCAGAGGCCTGGACGAACGCCAGATAGCGACCCTGTCCAGCGGCGACTGGGTCCGCCAACAGCACAACCTGTTGCTGACCGGGCCAACCGGCGTCGGCAAAACCTGGCTCGCCTGCGCCCTGGGCAACCAGGCCTGCCGCCAAGGTTACAGCACGCTATACCTGCGCACGCCGCGCCTGCTGGAACAACTGCGCATCGCCCACGGCGACGGCAGCTTCGGCCGCACGCTGCAACAACTGGCCAAAGTCGACGTGCTGATTTTGGACGACTGGGGTCTGGCACCGCTGGAAGAAAACGCCCGGCACGACCTGCTGGAAGTAATCGACGACCGCGCCGGTGCCCGGTCGACGGTACTGACCAGCCAACTGCCGGTCGATCACTGGCACGGCTGGATCAACGACCCGACAGTGGCCGACGCCTTACTGGATCGACTGGTGCACAGCGCGTATCGAATCGTGATGAAGGGCGAGTCGCTGCGACGTAAAAAGACGGAAGAAGAAGCGGCATCGTGACCGATGCGGTTAGAATTTAGACCCCGCGCAATCGGGTGGAGAAACCGGTCACGTTGTTAGCGAAATGACCGGTCACGATGAGCGAAATACGCAGATCACCACCTGAAAAGGATATGGCAAGTCAGGGTGAGGTCGATCACCAACTGTGTAATGTAGGTGTTTTCGTCCTGCGAGTTCCGTAACATCCGCAACAGTGAGGTGCTTTTGGCGTCACTCAGAGGGCCTGGGGCGGTGTAGGCGTGACCCCTTGCGCTCGCATTAACTGAGTGGAGATCGTCGCATGGTGAGCGTTGTAGAGGGGGCTGTTTTTCTGGTGTTCGGAAGAAGGCTCGAGATGGTGTAGTCAGACAAAGCTCGAAGCGACTGCCAAAGTACGGCTTTCTCGAAGCTTGTTAAATTGAGTAGGTTCGATGTAGCTGCGCGCCCATCCATCGTCAGGACATGCAATGGCTGAGGCAATGGGTGCTTAAAGGAAAGCGCCCGGCGCAAATTCCTTTTAACTATTCATTTTCATCTTCGGCTACAGCGCTGAAAGCGAGGTCTTTTATCATTATCACGCCTGGTGTTACACACTGAGCAGCGTTAATAAAAAGCTTGCCGGTGCTGAAATCTTGGGTGAACTCCACCTTCCATGTGAAGAGCTGCTTTGCTTCGGTGGTTTCACCCTGCGACGTAGCGAAGAACGAAGTTTCGAAGTCAACGTCGTCCTCATCATAGATTTGTTGACTTGTCTGGACAGCACCACCTTGCGTGAAGGTGTTGGAGTCGACCCGAAACTCCTCATTTTGAAGGCTGATCACAGCCTCACCCATAGCTTTGATGTAAAACCCCATCCGATTGCACTCCTTGGTTAGAATGGAATTGTAGGGGTGAATCAATGGGTTAAGCCAGTATTTCGAAAACTGGTGCTCAATCCAGCTGCTTGCCATGCTTCTCTATCGGCGGTTATTCCTGAAGAAGAGGAGCTGCGTCCTCATCACCTCAAACCCAGATTCCGCATTGCAGATGGCCCTCGAGGAGGGTCAAGCAGCCCGCCTCAAAGTCGCAAGCGGGCTAATAGATAGACTTGTTTCAATCCACGCCCATTGCCTTAAATACAGCCTCTACTGGTTCGCCATAAAAGCTGGTTTGAAACTTGGTGAACAGTTCGGCTGGGATGCTGGGGATGTCCTTGGCACTGCTCATTGGAAGCGCAACGCGCTTGCCTCCCGCGTCGAAAGCCACTTGCAGGCACTCGGCGATACTTTCAACTGGCGTGATGCTGCCGCCCAAGCTCATATCGCCGAGCACGACCATTTGACCTTGCGCAGGCCTGCCCATTAGGCCGGAGGCAAAAGCTACTAGGCTGGGTAGGGCCATATGAGTAAGAGGGCCGGTGTTTTGCAGTTCAACCACATGTAAATGGAAGTCGTGCTCCAGCACCTTAGCCGATGAGCTGATGCGCGAGGCGTTGGCCTTGAAGTAGTCAAAGGCAATCCTCACCTGTTCTTTGGCAGAGCTGGAGTTCCACAGGCCGGAGGTAGCTAGCTTGCCAGTACCTTTGGTCACCTGCAGTTCGATCCGATATAGCCCAGGCATGCCTTTGCCGCTCAAGCCTATAGTGTGGATAAAACCGGGCTTTCCTGGCCCTTCAGGGATAAGACCGCCACCGCCTTGCTCTTTCACAGTGACGAAGTGTTCTTCGAGGGTTTCGTTGTCGATGTAGCTGAAGTGAACATCGTAGAATTCCATTCCACCGATCTTCTTGAGCTGTTCTTTCACGCGTCGGCGGACCTGGAGTGCGTATTCGAGGCACTGGCGCACGTCTTCTTTGGTGAATACGTCGTGCGGGTAGAGCAGCTTGAGCAGGCCGGATACTGTTTTGCGTACTGCGATCACATCGCGCTGGTTAAGGTTGTTACCCAGTTTGAAGTGTTTGTCGATGGCGTCGGCGAAGCTGCGCTTGCGCATTTCGCGGAAAAATTCAGCCAGGTAATCGACGATTAGTCCGTACCTGTTGGTGAAAAATTCCGGGCGCATTTTCGGGATTTCCCAGCCAGGAATGTAGGCGTGGAATCTGTCGAAAAAGGCTGCGTCGATCATCTGTTCAGGGAACGGTGCCAGCAGATGACTGGTTTTTACCAGTGATTCAACGCTCTGGTTGATGTTACCGACGAAGACCATGGAGGCCGAAGCTTCCATCTGCTCGCGACCGCGGCCAAAAGAACCTGAGGCCATGAAATCCTTCATGATCTGCACGCCGTCCTTGTCCTTGAAGTTGATGCCGGCCACCTCATCGAAGGCCACCACATCCCAAAGACCGACCAGACCGATGCGGCGGCTGCTCATGTTGTAGAACAGGTTAGCGACGGTGGTTTGCCCGCCGGACACCAGCATGCTGTTCGGTGAACACTCCTTGTATATATGACTCTTGCCGGTACCGCGTGGGCCGAGCTCGCAAACGTTGTAGTTGTTCTCCACGAAGGGAACCATGCGGGCCAGCAAATGCCACTGCACGGACTCATCCAGGGTCGATGGCTCCATGCCGATGGAACGAATCAGTGTCTCGCGCCAGTTTACGGTACTCAGTGCTGCGCGCCCTTCGAACAGCTCCTGCATGTTCATGTTAGGCATCTGGATTGGTTTGAGCAGCGTGACGCCAAAAGGCGATCCCGATTGGCCTTCCTCGTGGTAATAACTGAGTGTGGCAATTACCCAAATACCGCCGACCAGCAGCTTTTCGTATTCCTTGACGATGCCGGCAGATATCTCTGCATCCTTGATACCTAGGTTGCTGAATGAGGCCTCGTAGCGGTCTTTTTTTTCATTCAGTCGCACGGTGACTCGGTCGATCACCTTGTACGTGCCGCGCTCGCGAACTAGAGACTTGACCTTCTCAGCCTCATCCGGTCGAACATAGTTCTCCGCTAAAATTTTCTTGACGTTCTTCAGGCCCTGTTCGATCACCTCTGAGTCATCGGACGCGCAGTACATACCCAGCAAGTACTCGAGCACGTAAACCGGTACGTTCGCGCCTTCCTTTATCAGCTTGGTCAGATCCTTGCGCACCACGCGACCGGCGAAGTACTCGTTGAGCAATTGATCGAGATCTTTATCCACTTGGGTTTCCATCTTGTCTAGTGCTCTCAAAAGTCGTCAGTGAAGGCCAGGTCAATCGTCACACGGTAGCGCTCAAGCTCAGTGTTCAAATCTTTATCGCGGATTACCAGGAAGTAATCTTTCTGCCGGTCGAAGTCGCTGCCTGATAGTGACAGGCGTACATGCTTAAGGCGCTCGCTCATGGAGTCCGTCGCGCAGTTGAACGTCACAACCTCCTCACTGGAGACCGCCTGCTCCCCTTCGTAGATCGCCACAGCAACCGTAACTGGCAGCACCTGCTCGCTGACGGACTCGGTCTGGATCAGGTCAAAGCGCTGGATATTGGTGACCATCTTCAGGGTAGATTTCGGTGAGATCACCCCGACTTTGCGTTTGGTGCGTTTCTCCGCTTTCTCACCGCGTAACTGGTTGACCGTCAGCACAGGAACAACGATTTCCTGGGGCATGGCTCCGCCATGGACGAAGCGTGCACCGCCGACAAAGTGGAAACGATTCGCGCCTTTGGGTATCCAGAACTGAGTGTCCGATGTTGTGCCCGCAGTCTGCTTGGTCGATCCCTGCCAGACATCCTTGGCAGCAGGCAGCGTATGGCCAATGACATAGCGTTTCTTACTCTTGATCGCACTATCCGGCTTCTCTGCGAGTGAGGTGCGATCCGCTGCCTCAAGCTTGCTCTGCTGGAAGAGGAACCCATGATCGGCCGTGATCAACACCGTGCTGGTGTTGAAGTGCATGAGGATCTTGCGGGTCAGCTCGGTCAGCTCCTCAATGGCGAACTCGACGTGGTGGAAGGTATCTACCTCGGAGCCACCGCCCTTGTCACTGCGGTCATCGATCACGTTGTGATAGACGTAAACCAGCTGCTGATCCTTTAGCGCTTCACGTCCAGCGTCACGGGACCACTCTTTGACCTGCAGTGCCGTCACGGCCATGCCGCCATGCTGGGCAAGAACCTTGTCGCGAGCGATGGTGTTGCCAGTATTGAGTCCGTCTACAAAAACACCATCACTGCCCTCGCGATACTCCAACGTCTGGTGTGGCAGCAGGGACGCCATGCCCAACGTGGTGTAACTCGGCAATACGCCCAACTGGCTATTCAGGCTGGCCTTGCTGTAGCGCTTTTCATTGATGCGCTGGCACAGCTCGACGGCGGCTTCATAGCGGAAGGCATCGCTGATAATCACTACAACGCGCTTGCTACGATGTCCCTCCAATAAGGGTGCTACCCAACGCTCATAGAAATTATGCTGGTTAGGAACGCCAGGTATTTTCCAGTAATCCAAGCGCTGTTCGGCCTCAACTCGGTCGCCCCAGGAGCGTCCGAGCTGATCGAGATACCAATACGCATAGCACTGCTCGACGGCTTCATCGAGCTTCTTCAGCAGCTCAACGTGTGCGCGCTGGGAGGCTGCGAAGTAATGGCGGTAAGCAGTGTCGAAACGGTACAGCTCGCTCTCATAGGCTTTGTACAACGCTTCGGTGCTGGCGAAGTGGAAGCCTGCAGCGTACTGGTGGCGCTGCGTAAACAGGTCGATTGCAGCCGACAGCGCCGTGTATAGCAGCCGGTACTTGCGGCGTGTCTCATCGTCCTTATGGCGAGTCGCCCAATAGTTATCCAGTCGCTCGAAAATGATCTTCGCAAACAGACCGAGGTCACGCGGATCTGCCTCCGGAATAGCCTTGGTCAGATCGACAATGATCTGCCGCTCGACGGCTTCGAAGGTTGCAACATTGGCCAAGTTCTCCAACGAGAATTCACAAATTTTTTGAGTGATATGCAGGGCCTCACCGACCCAGCCGGAAATCTCATCATAGGCTTGGTAAAACCGTGAGCTGTCACGCCAGCGGGAAAGCAGTGCACGTGAAGTAGCGCGTGCGCTGGCTGAGGGGATAGCAATCGCTGAGGCCCAGTTGGGTATATCACCGATACTTTCGCAGAACCCGGTTGCCAGCAGTTGAATTAGGAAATGCCCAAAGCTGAAGGGTTTATCGCCACTGATTTCCTCGATGGAGGCTGGATAGCCTACCTCGTCACGCAGGGCCTGCAGCAACGCAGGCATCAGGTCGAGCTTGTACAGTTCATCGATGACCGCTGGATTCTGCTCAAGACCCAAATCGTCACGTACGGCACCATCGGCCAAAGTGCAAAGCAGCGTCATGACGTCACTGCCACTTGCACCCAGCACAACGGCAATCATCGCCAGATCCAACTCATGCTCAGTGTCAGTTGGTTGGATCAAACGCTTCAGGCTAGCTAGGCGAGCCCTGCTGCCAAGGAAGCGCTCACGCTTGGCTAGATGTTCACGGAGCACCTGCTGGTGTAAGCCCAGGTCATTGAATATCAGTGACACTTTGTCAGCGTAGAAACTGCGCGAGTACAGCTTGATGTCCAGCAGCCAGTCATCATTCGCGTCTGGTTCGGCGCAAGGGAAATAGAGCAGGTACTTACCTTCAGTGTCCTCAAGCTCCAGCTTGAGCTTGGTACCGAAGGTGGAATGCCCCTGCATGTTCAGCACCTGAACGCCGGGCAGATCAAGCTGGCCGAGTTCATCCGTGAAGCCCTGCTCAGGGTCGTACCAGAAAACGATGCGGTGGTTTTCTTTGAAGAATGCCTGATTCAGGCCTTGGGTCAGTTGTTGGGTGTTCATGCACTTATTCGCCTAAGCCTGAAGCAGGAAACGAGAGGTCAGCGTGGGAAATGTCATCGTAAGACAACAATGCATCCCTGACGGCCCGGAACTCATCAATATGTACGTTTTTTCGCGTAGATGTCGTCCTTGAAAAACATCCGGAGATTTATTTCTCGAAAAGCCAGGGTTGTCACCATAGTTGTAATTCATGGCTGGCCTTGCAATGGTCCGAGTTCACCTGAGTTTGGTGAGCAAACTTCTTTAAACAGGGTAATAGCTTTCCACCCGTATTTGTTCTTGGTTTTGTCAAAAGACATAACGGCTGCTCCGGCAACCTCGGTGTCCCGCTGTACGCCTTCAACCAGACCTGGCGGTACAAAAATGTCGCCATTTACAAACCCAAATCCTTTTTCGCTTACTTTCAAGCTTCCTTTGAATGAACGGATATCCTGAGTTTCAATCACCTGTATGTTCTCAACCGAAACGACATCCTGACTCTCAGAGCCCATGTCGCAGAAGATCTTCACAAGAGTTCCAGGCTTAGGGATTTTTCGATATTCGAATACAGCCTTTCGCGCAGAAAATTTAAGATCTCTGTGGATATAAATCGTGGCGCCTTTACCTGACTCGTGTACTGAAAGAAGTACGCCTGACAAGTAGGTTGGTTTGGCCATGGCGTACTGATTGGCACCTATTGCCAGTTCCTCTACATGAGCATCAAGATCACTGGTATCCAGCGATGTGTCAAACCATGCAGATGACGTGAGCTCAACGATGCTGTCTTTAAGCGCCCAGCCATTATCGCTGTAGATTTTTGTCAGTTTTATCAGTGCCTTTGAGGCGTAATCATGCACGCCTGTTTGGGCAAGTAACTCCGCCAGTTGCACCAGTCCGGGTATGCTGAACTTCGGGTCGTGAGCGCAGGTTAAGCCGAAAGAAACTAGGCAAATAGCTTTTTCCGGCTCGTTTTCATAGGTCTTGGCCAAGCCAAACCATGCCCAGGATTCGCCGCGCTTGTTTCTGAGCACAGACAGATAGGCCTCTCGTGCCCTCACGATATCTCCGGCAGTTACAAAGACCCTGGCTTTATCGTATTCAAGCCAGATCTTGTTTTGCGGTGAATCTCCGGCCTTATCCAAGGCGTAGTTTATAAGTGCGACGACTCGACTTGCTGGAAGGGGACTCACTAGCCCTTTGTGCAGATAATTGACAGCCACCATGCGTGCCAGTCGCAGTACAACGCTGGGCGACTCTCCTTTTTCTGTGCTGAATGGTTTGTGATCGTCTGGACTAAACAGTGCGCTGCCGCGTTGCAAAATGAAGAGACAGATTGGATCGCAGAATTTTCCGGTCTCACGGAAAAGATTCCACAGACGGAAATCAATATTTTCACTGGGGAGCTCTAATTGGAGCATGTGAATGCGGGAAGCCCACAGATCAATCATCCGCTGCTCATTGGGATGGGGCATTTTGCTATCGCGTGTTTTGATAGGCTCCAGCAGCTTTTTCAGCTCTGCATAAATGACCCAAAACAGCGAAGTCTTCAGGAACGTGTTACGAGAATCTTGCTCCAATGCCTTGGAACCTACCTGCCAGGCACCTTCCAAGTCCTCGCGCGATTTGTGATCCCGAATATCATCAAAAATACTCATGACTGCACCGCTAATGTCTTCTCCAGCTGTTGCACGATGCTTTCTGAGGACGCTTTTAAGACTCGTATTGAGCTGATCATTCCTTCCTTGTCAGCATTAACTTGGATTTCAATGGCTTCGTTATCAACTGCGAGCGTCAACTGCACCCGATAACTGGTCTCAGCTCCCTCGACTATCACGAACCTATGCGCAGCCAGCAGCTCCTGAAGTGCGTCGACAGCTTCAGCCAGGGTTTCGCTTTGTGGCTTGAAAGGCTTCATCAGAAGCCTGCTGATGGTTTCCTTTTCACTATTGCTGCCGTCGAGAAAAACTACGTTGGTAACCGCAAGTTTTTTGTCGTAATACAGCCTGGCTCGAACGTTAGGAGCGGCCGTTTGGTAAGAGAGCGTGATGACCACCTGATAGCAGTGCTCACGCCAGTCGCTAAGGCTCCAGGCTGAGTCGGCAAGCCGTTCGCTCAGCTCCAGAAACAGCGGGCGTAATGCCATTTGGCTGAAACCCGACGGCATAACCATCGAGGCTTCCTGTTCTGTGGGGTGACGAGATGAGTCATAAAACAGGCCGTGCTTGAGCGGGAAGGTACCAATTGCGAAGTCATGGCCGCGGCTCACGACTGCATTGCTCAGGGGGCTGAGAAAGGGCATCTGACGGACAGTGAACATCTCGTCGGCACTGACTGAGGCAGTATACAGCCAGCGGAAATAGTCGCTATTATTAGGATTTTCACTCGAAGCGCTGCGTGATGCATTTACCCAGACACTAGGCCAGCGACGCCCCTGAGCACGATGCAGAGTCAATGCATGAGCTGGACGGATAAGCGCTGCAGACAGATACCCACGCGCCTGCAGAACTTGGTATTCAAGCCTGTCATATTCGGCCCTTTCCTGCTTATAGCGGGGATCAGTCTTGTCCGGTAGTCGCTGCTTGTGCACTTCAAGCTCTGGCTTGGCAAGCTGTCGAGCAAGCACTTGGAGCGCCAGGTACTGGTCTCCGGTCATGTCAGGCCGATCAGCTTCAAAGTAATCTACCAAGTAGCGGAACTCCACTTCTCCCAAGCCTGGCAGCCGGCAACTGGCGCGCTGGAAGTGAAGGTGTATTGGCTCTTTACGCCCACGAAGCTCAACAAAATGGGTTTCAATACGCTCCTCAACAAGGCCAACAAGACCAATATCGCCGGAGTTGACCCAGCGAATCGTACTTTGATTAATTGCATCTGGCTCGGACGCCAGGATCGGTGAGCGGTTGTGAAAGTCAATCCGATCACCCGCCGCTAATTTGGTCGGACTGAGATGGCCCAGAATCTTTGTTTTCACCGCGCCATTGACCTTGGCGGCTTGTTCATGAGTGCCACAAACCAGGATCGATTCAGCACGGACATTGGATATGTCCGGCACCCAGCCCCTTGAATTGACGTTTTCAAGAATATCAAGACGCTTGCCTGACAGGCGTGGCAGCTTATTGAAGCGGCCTTTGTCTAAGCTATTCACGAGATGCGCCTGCAGTTTGCTTAGCGCGTCATCTCCGACATCTAGAATCTGTTCGGTCAACAGGTAGCTGACAACGCTGAGCCCTAACTGTTCCAGCATGTTGCCGCTGATCAGGGAACGCTGCAGTGATCCTCTAGGCATCTGATAGGGATCGCCGATAACCACAAAAGGTGTTTTATGCTTTGCAATAACCGAGAGAAAGTCATGAATCAGTCGACCGGAACCATAACGCCGGTCCCCCACATCAAACTCTTCGTCACTCAGCAGATGGGCATCCACCAATACAGGGATTTTGCCCTGTAAAAGGTGATCCTCTCTTATCTCGTGAATCCCTACTTTGCGACCGTCTTTAGTCTCAAAACGATTGGGCTGCTGGCTGTACAGCCAAGTATAGATAGAAACGGGCTGAGCTAAAGGGTGTTGATAGGTCGAGGAAATCCGTGCACTTGGGGTCAATAGGAGCAATTCGACACCGGCCTCTTCCAATGCATCCACAAGGTGGGGGAACAAGAAGCGCTTGCCGGTTGATGCCATGCCGGCGAGTCGAAATACGCCGCTGCCAGATTTCAGCCAGGTCGAGAACTCGCCCAATGCCTGACTCTGCTGCTGAGTCAATCTGTGTCCATCGCGCGCTGAGGTCTCCCGGCCGCTCAATCGATTGAGTTTGGGAGCGCCTGCCGGAACAAAAGGATCAATCCCCAGTTGAGCCGTGAGGCGCTCCATGTTTTCGCGCGAGAGAAAGATCTCCCGGCTGACAATGGCGTCCAGATCGCGAACGATCCGTCCCATATCGCTGATATGGAACCATGGCTTTATCAAGCCGGGTAACTGGCGGTGATCGAATTCAATCGGCCCCTGAAAGGCTACCAGAGCAGCGGCATGCCGCCAGTTGCAGGTCGCGTTAAGGTCGGTAAAGTTCCGGCTCAAAAAATCAAGCATGGCCCCTTTATTGATACGCAACTGGCGCAGCGGATTGACGCTGGCGCCGCCCTTTACTTGGACGTTGCTGCCCGCTTCCTCGTCTTCAATCAGCCAAGGGCCGTCTTCAGAAAACTCTAATTTTCCGCGAAACTCCTTAAAGTCGAGGATGATCACCGCGTTCGGCTTGATCACCATGGCATCCAGTTCACGGCTGCCCACATAAAAATTTCCCAGCAGGTACCAGTCCTGTCCAGAGTCTGAACAGTGTACGTCGAGCAAATCAAACAGCTCATTGAACGCTCGATTCTCGTGCGTATGCTCAAAGGGTCTGCCGCGGAATGCTTTCAGTGTCATCGGTAATGCTCCATGCGGGTGGTCAGTCGCCCTTGGCGCCTGTTACAGCCTTAACCTCAGCCAACAAGTCCCCAAGCTTGCCGTAGTTCACCTTCACGCCCTCATCCAGATCCAGGCTAATTCGCTGGTCTGCGTGGTGGCGAAGTTTTTCGTCGAAGGTGGCGAGTTCGGCTTGCTGGTTATGGAGAGTGGCAAGTTCCTTTTCAAGGCGCTTTTTCTCGGACGTGACTGTTTCGTTTTCGATGTCCGTGGCTAGCTTGTTAGCGTAGGTGTTGAGCTTGGCGGTGAGGGGGATGACGTACTCTGTACGCATGCGCGCCAGGGTGCCTTCGTTATAGCGGTGAAGGTAAACCAGGCACTCGAAGGCCTTGTGCTTGCCGGAGCTAAACAGCCAGTAGATGGGGCGCTTTTTGTAGGTCTTGAGGTGGTCTTTGTAGAACTGGGTGCTCAGGTAACGGCGTATGGTGTCTAGCGTCGATTCGCCACGCTTGGGCTTGATTGCATAGAGGCACAGACTCTCGGCAATAAAGTCGAGGTTTTCCTGCAGATGCTCCTCGCCCCAGACAGTGCGAACAAACTCGCGGAAGCGGTTGGTTGCGTCGTCGACGAACCATTCCTGATCGGTCAGCGGCAAGATGCCATCGATATCGGCGGGGAAAGTTTTATAGGCACCTTCGGCGACGAGTTCGGAAAAGCCTTGGTTGCCAGCATGTGCATAGACTAGGCCTTCACGGTCTAGGGAGTAGCGACCCATTACGCAGCCAAGTGCATAGCTAAGAATTTGAATGAGATTATCGCCGGATTGATCAGCGGCATCAAGAGCGTTATTTTTTAACTCAACCGAAATATCCTCCTCCAAATACAGCTCCGAAATAAGCTCTTGGTTAATTGTTTTTTCTATTGATGTAAGATCATTATCAGCCTGCTCGCGTTTGATTCGTACGCATTCAATCCCTTCTCGAATTAAATTCCCGGAAAAAACCGTTGTGTTTCCGAAGTCAAAAGATATTTCGTTGCGATCCCACTCTTCATTAGAGATTACATAGGCTCTCTTGGCTAAATTTGAAATCCCTCCCTTAAGCGATTCACTTACTTTCGGAATTGGCATGGAGCTAACCACGCCGTTACTGTAATGAATGCCTTGCAGTGAGATCTCGAGGAAGGTTTGGAAAACAGAACTATTGATATATCCCAAGAGCCAAAACATGTCATCTTCATTTGTAGGGAACATAGTTGGCCCAGATACATCGAAGACAAATCCTGAAGGTACATATCTTGCGCCAAATAGATTTGTTGTGAGATCGGACCAGCTAATGCCGCTGCGAAAGTAGAATGGCATATTTTTAGGCTTTGAATTGCTAGGAAGACAAAGCCCTTGCTCTAGCTTAGTCAGCTTGTCTTGCTTGATATCTGCACCATCGTTTTCCCAATTGACAACCCAGTCAAGATTTCCATACCATCGCCTAAAGGTCCCGCCCTTGTTGTGGGGAAACCATTTAAACCCACTATTAGAAGCAGCCTCTCTCGATGGAAGGTTAAATCCTATTTTTGTGTGCGACACCTCCCACCAGCATCTTAAAAATTCGTCATTATTTGCAGTTGCAAGCCCTTGACGAGGTTTTGCTATATCTGCGATAGATGGGCTTTTGGCAAATAGCTCACGAAATGATGCGCTGGCCCAATATGCCAGCGGGCTACCTGGTAAAACATTAAATTCATATTGAGCAGTATGATTAAAGACATCTTTTTTGGCATGAAATGCATCTATTTTTTCGCCCTCCACCCCGTCCACTAATCGCTGAAATGTAGGTTTCCATCCTTTTATCGAGCAGCCTTGAATACAGAATGCTGCGACTTGGACTACCTCTCCGGATATCTGAGAAAATGCTCGAGGGCCAAGATGCAATAACGATACTATTGAGTTCGCGTCTATTATTTTTTTTCGCATCTTCTCGTGTGAAGATAGAAACATCCAGCTTTGCATTGCAACCATCGCTAAATGGCTGCTAGCGTTTAACTGGCGCAATCCGCGCTCCATAAACATTGAATAGATGTCTGTTTTGCTACTCTCATAATATTTTGCAGCAAACCCCTTGAGCTCGGAATTCATCATTCGAGTGCCCATATATGGAGGGTTAGCTATGACTGCATCGTACTTCTGCGCCAGTATCCACGCCTGTTGCAGAAAGGGAATAAGTTGCTCCGCTGCTGGTTTCTGCATCACGTCGCCGTCACGCACCAGTTGTCGCATCTGTTCAAGCAGCTCTCCCAGCGGCTCGGCATCCTCGGCCGGCACCTCGATCAGCGAACCGAAGGTCTTAGCCTGGCTGAAGCGGGCCAGAGTGTTTTTCAGCAGGCTGAATCGGTTGTCGGTCGGTGCGGAGCTAAGGTCGCACTGATCCTGATCGAATAAGTTCTGCGACTGGCCAAGCTGCCAGTCGCTACTCAGATTGAGGGCGCTCCACAGCGCGGACACGTCAAAGTTGCGGCTTTCCTGCAGAGACAGCACATTTAGTTTGAAGCCATTATCAGCCACGCGGCTGAAGATACGCCGGTCGTCCTCACGGGCCAGCATCATCAGAGCGAAGCCGGCGAGCTGCCCGGCGCGGTCGTCGATATCCAGGCCGAACAGGTTATTCCCCAAGATCAGCTGTGGAATATCGCGGGAGCGGAAGCCGCGCTCGGAGTAGATATCCTTGAGCACCTTATAAGCCTCGACCAGGATATGGCCAGAACCGCAGGCTGGGTCGAGTACCTTAATGGTTAGCGGATCGATGCTGTCCGGGGTGATGGCCGCCAGCTGTCCCTGCACATCCGGGCCTTGCTCCGTTGGCTCGATGTAGTAACTCCACTTGGCTTTGAGCGGCGAGTCTGGATAGGTCTGCAGCCACTGGCGGCCCACAGAGTTCTGCACCAGGTACTGGACGATCCAGTTGGGGGTGAACAGTTGGGTGGCGGCGGGAATATCCTCGCTTTTCACCACCTTGCCGATGACCTGATCTTTCCTCTCGGAGATGTAGAACTGGTAAAGCCAGCCGATGATCTCTACGTCCTGCCAGTCCTCTTTGGGAATGGCGCTGACGAGCTCGCGGATCAGCGAGTCGGTCTTGGTCAGGTTGTCCGGCAGCAGCAGCTCAGTGGCGTCGTCGACCGCCTCAAAGAGAAAGGGCATGGCCTTGTGCAGGGCATGGCACTGGGCAAGCAGTAGCTCGCGGTACAGTTCTTCATCCTTGGTGCCGTCGAGTTTCAGTTCGGCAATGCGCGGCCGGTCTAGGCCTTCCAGCTCGATATCTAGGCAGTCGTCAAGGATCTGGAAGCTGCCCGTCTGAGTTGGATGGCTGAGCACACAGCGGCCGTGTTCGAGATACCCCTTTAGCTCCATATAACGGATAGCGCATAGACGGTTGAACCAGCTGTAAGCCGACTGCTCCATGGTCTGAGCAAAGCCCATTTGCTCGACCTTTTTCACCAACGCGGCGCGAGGCCGGATGATGCTGGCCGGGAAAGGCCGATCTTCGATCAGGGCCAGATCGCCTTTCTGCTCCAGCGGCTCGATGCCCATGCTGGGGATGCTGGACTCTCTGATGCCAAACAGCGCCGCGCGCTTGGTCATTGCGGCAATGAAGGCGGTGCGTGCCTTGGGGGCGTAGCGTTTAATGTTGTTGGTGTTCATATGGGCTTTCCCTAATTCTACTTGAGCTGGTATTGCTGCGTTGCTGCGGCCTGGAGCTGGTCTCTCCCTCCTACCGGTCGCGCTGTGTCAGCGAATACGAACGCGTTTGTCTTGCTTAATGGCACTTTCCAGCTCGGCCTTGAGGGCCTCAATAAAGCGGTCAATATCGCTCTGGCTTTCTAGATACAATCCGTTCCCTAGTTTGTTAAACACGCTGGTCGCTGCCACCTCGAATACGGGTTTGGGCTGCGCTACAGGTTTTGAGGTTGGCACGAGGGCAGGCGCTCGGTCTTTTTTGACGCCGCTTGCCGAATTGTCCTGCTCCTGCTGAAGCTTCTGCTGGCGCTCGGCCTCGGCCTGGATGGCACGTTCCAGATCGAATACACCGTCATGCAGGCGCTCGTCGGCGGTCTGGGTTTGCAGCATGTAGATATTGGCGATGCTGGTTTCGGTCTCAAGATCCGCCTTGACCAGCTGTAGCGGGCGCAGCAGCCGGTTACTCAGCTCGGCGGTTTCGATGCCGCTCTTAGTAATCTCGGCCTGCAGTTGGGCGATCTTCTCGTCAACACGCGCCAGGGCATGTTGACGCTTTTCACCTAGGATGCCTGCGTTAATGGCTTCAACCGCTTCAACCAAGGTAGCGACTTGGTGTAATTGGCCGTAGGGCGCGGCGTTCTGTTCGATGGCCTTCAGCTCAGTTAACGCTTTGCGGGCTTTCTCATCTTTATCCAGCGCGGTTTTATTTTTGTCGAAACGACGCAATGCCTGCTGCAGTTGCTGCCAGGTATGCAGCTGGTTGGTGAAGAACTCATGTAAGTCACGGTAGTCCTCTTCCAGATCTAGGAAGTCATCCTTGTTGTCGACCACAACCTTAAAAAAGTCGACGCTGTCAGTGTTGCTGAGCAGGCGCTGCAGGATGAGCAGGGCCTTTTCGACGGCTTCTTTGCCAGGAAAACGCCCGGCGCTAACCGTTGCTTTGTATTTTTCCAGGTTGGTGCGCCAGCTGCCGAAGTGTCCGGAGTAATACTCGAATAATTCCTTCTCGCCTGCGGGGCCAAGGGCGTTGAACAGCTCTTGGGTCAGATTACGTGCTTGCTTGAGTAGTCCTTCGTCGGTCTGGCGCTTCTTCTGCACCGAGATTTCACGACGCTTACGGCTGTTGGTAAGGTACTCGAAGGCGTCCGGCAGCGGCATGCTGGGGCCTGCGGCGTGGAACGAGATATGGCTGGAAGCAGCCAGGCGACCGAGGACCAGCAGGATCTCTCCGTCCGGCCAGCCGTAGGGGCGCTTACTGAAGCGTTCGATGATGTCGGCGACCAGTAAGCGTTCGTTACCGGAGGCGCGCAGTGAGATGAACTGCTCAACTTCCTTGATGGCCTGCGGGTTGCCTTCGTCACCATCGAGGGTCAAGCCGAGTTGGCCGATGTCATTGGTGTGCAGAATGGCGTGGAGTTCACGCTCGGGCTCCTGCTGTAGTACTCGCAGGTAGCCCAGTTTGGTGAAGGTGTTTTCGAGGAGGTACTGGCACGCTTCGTCGAACTTGCTGACGATACTGTTGCTGTTGAGTTTCAAGTGCTGGCCCTGCGCATAGACCTCCGCGCGCTCGGTCAGCTCTTCCAGCAGCAAGCGCAGGCGCTTTTTACGCTCCTGGTTCTCTCGGCCGCGTTCGGCGAGGATCTTGCTCAGCTCAGGTTGGCTGCCGTCGTCGTTGAGGCGGATGAACTTGTTGGTCTTCAGCCAGGTGCGCAGTTCGGTGAAGAAATCCTTGCTGTCAGGTAATTTGAACAGTGCCATGCCGGCAGGAGCTTCGTTGCTTTTATTGATGCAGCCGGCTTCGCCATAGAGGGCGTAGTCGAGATCCAGTGGCGAGATCACTTCGACACGGAGGTCGTGCTCGTAACGGCCTTCCAGGCTGTGGCCGTCTAGGTAGCGACCGATGCTGTAGTCGGTCTTGTTGACGCTGTAGCGGAACTTGTTCTTGTCCTTGAGCAGGTCTTTGTAGATCAGATCCGAGAGTGCCTTGTTCTCTTCTGAACCGGCGATCTCTGTGGCCTTTATCTTGCGGGTGATGTCGCGTTCCTCGTTAGTGAGGAAGACAAACTCGTCGCCGTTGCGGGTGATCAGGCTTTCCTTTTCAAGACGCTGGAGGGTTTCTTCGATGTTGCGCCGTAGAGCCAGTTTGTCTTCGTCTACCTGTTCGATGGATAGGGTGACGAGGTTGTCTAGGGTGCCCTTGATCAGGTCGACATAGCGGATCATGAACAGGGTGCGCAGGATTTGGACATCGAAGGCGTCGAGGACGCTGCTCTCGCCTGCCTGGTCGATTGTGCGCTTGACGGCTGTATCGAGGAAGCCTTCGACGGCGCGGTAGAAGCTGTACATGGGAATCAGCGCGCCGAGCGGTTTATCCGCAATGGCCATGGCTGCCATCTGGAAGGCATCGAGCATGGAACGCTCGCCATAGGCCAGGTGTGCCCCGGTGGCACCGACCTTGCGAATTTCCTCGAAGACCTTTTGCACCAGCTGGAAGTGGTACGGCGCAAAGGGGTAGTTGCTGATGAAGCTTTCCGGACCATCGAAGTTCTTCAGGGTCGGGCCGGAGCGGTCAAAGGTGATCTGGTTGCGCAGGATGTCGCCTTTCTGTTCCCAGAGGGCGCGCAGCTCGGCTTCAGCTTCCGGTGTTTTACGCAGCAGACGCTTCTGGATGACCTCGTCAGTGTTGGAGCTGGACAGTGAAAGTCGGGTTTTGAAGCGCCCGGCAATTTTCGAGAAGTCGTTGGCCTTGGAGGCGGACAGCTCGCCCAGCACGGCATCCATATCGGCTTGAGAGGTGACGATGATCCAGGCGCGGCCTTTGCAGATGGTGCCGAGGTTTTCGGTGATGGTCTGCAGGGTTAGCATCAGTTTGGTATCGCTGCCGATGAACTGGCCGACTTCGTCCACCAGAAATAGCACGCGGTGTTTAGCTGGCTGGGTGTCGAGGTACTCACGCACCCAGTTGCAGAAGTTCTCGACCGAGACGCTGAACGTTTGTTCGGAGTCTTCGAACCATTTGTGCGCAGCCTCAGCAGACAGATCGAGGGCTGCGGCTACCGCTTGCTCAATGTCATCCTGGTAGAACTGATAGCCATCACGCTCCTCAGTCCAGTCCATCCCGGTGGAGTCATTAAAGGCTTGCTTGAATCGCTCGTAGACGCCGCGCTGGGCCAGATGACGCTCCATGTGGGCGATGTGGGGATGGTCGCCACTGAAACCTTGATGCTCGTTGAACACCCGTAGGAAGACATTGAGGATCGGGTTGCCAGCATCGTTGGAGCTGGCTTTGCTGTCGATGTTAAACAAGATGACATCGGCACTGTTGGCAACGGCCTTGTCGATGTCGGCACGGATGGTGGCATCACGCAGTTTGCTCGCATCAAAGAACGAAACAGCCTTGCGGGCATTGCCTTGGTCGTCGCGCGCTTCGATGTTGGCCAGCAGGTATGACAAGGTCTTGAGGAAGTGCGACTTACCCGAGCCGAAGAAACCGCTGATCCATACGCCCACGCGGTTGGCGATGGAGGGATCGTTCAAGTCAGTACTGTAGGACTCGAAGAAGCTGCGGAAGTGTTTTTCCAGCTCGTTGGTGACAACGTACTCATCCAGCTCTTGGTGCACGGTTGCGTCGTCGGACTGATCCGCCTTAACCACGCCGTTGATCGGGCGATCGAGTTCCTTGAAGAAAATATCTTTAATGCTCACGGCAATCGTCCTTATTTATCAGGGAACCAGCTTGAAGGCGCGGTAGTAGTTGTTGCTGGGAATGCGGTCGAACAAGGCGAGTGACTGCCCTGAGTAATGACCGGGGTAAAAAAGAACCAGAGGCTTGTGGCCAAGCAGCGCGTGTAGCTTGTTGAGAAGGTTGTGGGCGCGAAGAACCGGCCAAACTGAGCCAACGCCACTGATTAGCACCACGTCGTGTTGATCGGCGTCGCTGTGTTCCATTAGGAAGGGCGCGAATTTGTCCATATGCAGCGGTCCGGACAGCGCCTTGAGCAACGCGAGGTCACCTTTGGTTTGCTGCATCTGAATGGCTTTTTCAGTGAAGCTGCGTTGATCCAGATATTCGCGCATAGCCTGCAGCAAATTGATATGAGCCACTTTGAGCTGGCTATGCTTCTTGGCGAGGAACCCCTGTAGAAAACTGAGGTATTCGCGCACCTGCAGCTCGTCCTCGGGGGCGTAGTCGAAGATCCAGAAACCGAGCTCATTGCCCAATCCTTGGCTCCTCAAGAACTCTTCGGTGAGGATCTTGTCTGGGATCTGGTTTAGCCGATCCTGCAGTTGCTGATTCATGCGAACACTCCTTATTCCACGCCTACTGTCCGGTGGCATTGGATACTTCCAAACAGGCTTTTATGCGATAGCGGTAGCTGTCATCCAGCAATACGCGGACCTCTGACCGAATTATCAGGTTTTGTAGTTTCATGTTGCGGGTGCTTTTCAACAGGCCGACCTCGGCCAGCATGCGATAGACAACCTGCGCCATCTTCTTACGACTGGACTCCGTCCAGGTGGTGATGGTCGAATCTCGATGGCTGCGTTCCTCCAGAAACTCATTCCAGTGGTAGGGTTCGAGCACGTCGGCGCGGGTGACGAAAGCGTCCTTGAGGACGGTCTCGATGAATTCGACGAGGAGCAGGTTGCGCTCCATGGCCGAGCAGAACACCACTTGGGTAGCGAGTTCATCATCTCCATCTCGAATTGCCCGCCAGAAAGGGGCATCCAGTCGCTCCAGACGCTTGCGGATGGCTTGAGCCACACGCTTGGCCGAAGCTGGTGCGCGTTTCTGCAGTCGGTTCTGTTTCTGTATGACCTCATGCCATTGTTCAGGGCTGGCGTCCTGCAGCAGCAGGTCTGCAACGATGCGTGATTCACGCACCTGCAACGAGCCGCCGATTAAGTCAGAGTCGTAATGGAAGCTATGCATGCCTATTCCCCATCACTGCTAAAAAGGAAGGGAGTTAGCTTGGCGCGATCAGCTGGAAGCAATTGCAATGGATGCTCGCGTACTCGCTCGGCTTCTTCTGCGGTGATGGCCGCCTGATAGCGTTGAAGGGTGTAGTGGGCAAGTGCTGTGCGAACAGTCAGCTGTAGGCGTCCTTCCGGCATGCCGAAGTCGCGTTCAACTAAAGACTTTTGGGCATCACTGAGTAGCTCATTAGGGATCAGTGTCAGGTTGACTTGGTCGTGCCAGCTACTGTCTGTACTTGATAATGGGGCGTGAGCGTCGCACGATTTTGGCGTGCGACAGATACGTGAGAGCAAAAAGTCGCGGAAGGCTTGGCGCTTATGGCACCAAGCGCGAACGTGCCAGCGAAAACCGGTATAAACGAGCGTGTGAGGTGATATCACGCGCTCATGAATTTGCGGGTTGGACATGGAAGCGTAGAGCACTTTCAGGCTGCCGGCATTGCGGCAGGCTCTGATCAACTCGCGAACCACTTCAGGGCGGGCTGCACGGTCTGGAAGTTGGACAGTAGTGACGCTGGGGTGAGCTTCCAAAACCTCAGACACGGGCTGATCAGATTGCTCGCCGATTAGTGCCATGTACTCATTGATGTGTCCAGCGCTCAGTACAGGCTGAAAACCAGCCGTCGGCACATAGCCTTTAACTGCAGGGCTGTGGATTAGCGAGCCTGGATTGAATTCGCTGTTATAGCGATTGATGTCGGAAGAAGCTTGCTGGCGGCTGATGCCAAACCATGCCATCAACTGAGTGGTGATCAGGCGACCCTCCCAATAGCTGATTAGCTCTATCGCGCGTAGCCTGAGGAGGGCTTCGTGTTTGGGGAGGGGCATTGGCATTCCTGAATGTGAGCTGGTCCGGATAATGCCTGATACGAGGCGCCAGTGTAAATTTATTTACTGTAAAGTTTTTTGCGTTTTGAATGATTTTGCGTGAATCGCTGATAGCGTCGGCGCCCGGTGCGTGAAAAATAACGTCGATCGATTTTTAACGATCGCAATTCGTAAGTCCTATTTACAAGTTCACTTGGTCGGGCCGCATTGCCAGCAGCTTGAACAGGAAAAAATAAAGCGCACAACACTCATTGATGCTGCCGTGGTGCGGATGCTGTCGAAGCCTGTAGTGCGGAAGACGGAGCTGCCCAGAGGGGTCATCGTCGCCGATCAACACATTCGGTCCGCGGGCTTGCAGGCATTGCCTTCGGCCAGCGAAGGGTAGGGGAGTGACTTGATGCCATCCTCGCACTAGTGTTTGCAGGTTTCGCTACTGCCCACGTAGCGCGGTCGTGCCGTTGCATGGTCGGACAGGCTGTACTCGGCACAGAAGCACAGATCCGGCCTCGCCCATCTGTGGATCAGCTATACAGCCATGGCTCCAGTTCAGTTAGATTTTTCACGATGATCTGCTGGGCTTCAGGTCGGGGCTCCATTTTTGTAGGGTCGATCTGATAACGCTGCAATACATACTTCACCAGCGCCCTGCGAGTAGGGATCAACAGTTGGCCGTTCAGCATGCCGAAATCGGCTTCAATGATCGCCTTCTGTGTCGGAGTCAGTCGCGAGTCGGGCTCGATGACCACTGTTACTTCGGTATTCCAGTCTTCGTCTTCAGTAATGACATTTTCGGACTTGCCGAGCAGCTCGGGCTCACCGCGCAGCCGACTGAGCACAAAGTCGCGATACTGGCCGTTTTTCTCGCAATAGGCGCGTACGTGCCACCGCATCCCGGTATAGACCAAGGTGTGTGGCGCGATGAGCCGGCCTTCCGGAGCGGGATTGTTCAGTGATACGTAGTCAATGTCCAGGCGCAGGTGTTCGCGGCATGCCTTGAGCAGCGGTCGAAGAATCTTCGCCTTGATTGAGCGGTCCGGCACCTCCAACACCTTGGTGTGGGCGTAGGCCAGCGCCAGGCCTTCGATGTGCGGAGCTCGCTCGTTGTTCTGATAAAGCAGGTGCAGATAGGCACTGGCGCTGTCGTCGATGAACAGCGGTTTGAACTGCGTGCTCGGGACGTAGCCCTTGAGCTGCTTGTCATATGTCAAGTTTCGGGGCGCATGTTCGATGATGTAGGTATTGATGTCTTTTGACGCCTGCTGGCGGCTGATGCCGAAACTCTGGATCAAGTGTCCCGTGGTCAGCCGGCCCTCCCACCAGGCTACGGTCTCAATCAAACGATAGCGAAGTGCCAGATCCCAGCGGACGTGTTCGATGGACTGCTTGCGTTTCATAACCTCTCCATGTGTGCGAATACTTTACCTGTATAAGTCTACATTCTAGACCTGTCGTAAATCACTACATATCGTGTGATTGTCTTGAAGGCAAATCGAACTCACGGAGGAAGTGGGCATGAGTATGTCGGAAGCGGTTTCGATGGGTGCATTGGTTATGATGGGGGCAATCCTACTGGTGCTTTTGCTGCAATACCTGAGGTTGCGTGAACTCTGGCGAATGGCGGTTGCCTGCCGAAAGGACGTGCGCTGGGCGCGGATTTGGGAAGTGGAGAACCGGGAACTGCGCTCGGCGCTACGAGCGGAGAAAGCGCACATCGAGCAGTTGCAAAGAAAGCTGGTGATTTTGCAGGAATTGATTCCGGCAGAGGGGTGAGGTAAAGGGCATGAACAGACTTGAACGGATCAAAGGCTGCCTGCTAGGTGGTGCCGTCGGCGATGCGCTAGGCGCCCCAGTGGAGTTTCTCGAATGGTCTGCAATCGAAGCTAAGTTCGGTTCACAAGGAATCATCGATTTTGCCCCGGCTTACGGCATCACCGGAGCCATCACCGACGACACACAGATGATGCTTTTCACTGCAGAAGGCTTGCTTCGGGCGTATGTGCGCGGCAGTTCCCGAGGAGCTTGCCACGTCCCCAGCATTATTCATCATGCGTTGATGCGCTGGTTGATGACACAGGATTACCCGGCAGCGATGCCTGTCAGTCGGGACGGGTGGTTGGTCGAGCAACTTGCGCTCTGGTCTCGCCGCGCCCCAGGCACCACCTGCCTCAATGCACTCAAGGCCAGTCTGCGGCTGGGCGCAGTTGCTGAGAACAACAGTAAAGGCTGTGGCGCCGTGATGCGTGTCGCGCCCTGTGCGTTCTTTGCCAATGCCTTTGACTACGCTGCTCAGTCAGGGCGCCTGACCCACGGGCACCCTACGGGCTACCTGGCGGCCGGACTGTTTGCCGATATTCTCCAGCGCATTGTCGATCGGCAAGACAGCCTTGAGCACGCAGTCACTCAAAGCTTGGCCAATTACGGGCAAAAGCCCGGTATGGAAGAAACACGTAGTCTCATCGAACGCGTGCTTTTTTTCTTTTACGAGGGCTACAAGCCCACCCCGCAACGCATCGGCGAACTCGGTTGCGGTTGGGTCGCCGAAGAGGCGTTGGCTATTGGGCTGTGGTGCGCTCTGGCAGCGCGCTCGTTCGAGGAGGGCGTGATCACAGCGGTGAATCACGGTGGCGATAGCGACAGCACCGGGCTGATCGCCGGGCACCTGTTGGGTGTTCAGTATGGTGCTGCTGCGATTCCTGCTCGGTGGTGCGAAAAATTGGAGTTGCGCGAGGTGATCGTTCAGATTGCCGAGGATATTGAGCGCGTTCCGCGTGAGTACTGTGGGTATGGCGGAGAGTTTGATCAGCAGATTGAGCGGGTATATCCCGGTAATTGAGGGGGTTGATGTGAGGACTACCCGGTTACACAGAAAGCCCCATCCTTAAGCGGCGACCGTCAGCGAGAGGAGGGGGGAGCCCAAAGATCTTCGATGAAGGTACGAACAACGTCCGTGCCTTCGGCTTGGGACTCAATGTGATAACTTTCCGATGCCCACCCACTTGTTCAGCTTCGCGGCGAGGCAGTTCATGTGTGAGTTATTGTCATCAACGGATTGGTAGACCCCCTACTTATGTTTTGATCGTAAGAAGGACGGCCTGCTCTTCTTGCGCCTGCAAATTCGTGCAGACCTGCAAATTCAGAGTGACATACTCGTCCCAGGTGTACTGCTGAGCGTAGCGCATGGTGTATTGCCGATCCACCCGGCAGATGTCCGGGCGCTCTGCATAAATGGTACAGCGCTTGCCAAGTGCATCGTAATGCCTGCAAGTGCCGTCGCCACGATCCAGAAATTGGGTTTCGGCAGCCAGATGAACGAGCTGGCAGCACAAGCCGCATTGGGTGCAAGGGAAGGTGGAGGGGGGCGTAGTGTGGCTATGCATATAAAAGTATCACCGCCTTGAAGCGGTGCCGGTTGCGACTGGGGCATTTGAGGAAGGCCCGCGCGGGTACGCGGGCACTGTTTTTAAGCTGAGGGAGCGTCCAGGCCCGCTTTCTGTCCGTTTGCCACGGCTGCGACGTCTTGGATGCGCTTTTCCGTTGCTAGAACCAGATTGCCATCTTGATCCAGAATCGCAGTGTCGATCATGGCCTTGAGTAACTGAGCAAACTTGACCGAGCGGAAAACGATCTCCTTGCATTCATCCGTGAAGGTCCGGTAATCCACGCCATTATTCTCGATGACTTTTTTCAGCTCGCCCACGGTGCGGCGCAGTTGCGAGCTGATCTTGGAGAACGTGGCGTTCGCCAGGGAGGTTACCTGCTCAATGGCGCGCAGCTTGCCGGTCATCAGCTCGGCTTGATCGTGAATGGTGCGGGCCTGTTCCAGGTTGCTGCGCGCATTATTCAGAGCTTCTTCGCCCTTGTTACCCAGAACATGGCCGAAGATGGCCAGCGCCGGTCCAGCGACGATGCCTCCCAGCACCATCATGCCCCCGGCCATACCGTAGCCACCGGCTGCCAACGAACCTCCGCCCAGCCAGGCCAGCGTGGCGTTGGTGGCTGCCACGCCGCCGAGCGAGGAGATGGCCGTGCCTGTGCTGGCCGTGGCCAGCAGCATGGTGCCGTTGTAGGCACCAAAGGCCAGCGCTGCACCACCGCCCATGCCTGCGCCGAGACCGAGACCCGCATCCTTGAGCGCCTGGTAGTCCTGACGAAGACCGGCAAGGGTTTTATTGGAAAAATCGCCAGCGTTCAGTTTGTCCAGCTCTGGACTCTGACTGAGTTCGATGTTTTTCAGGCGCTCGAAGGTTTCGATAAATTCGGCAACCACTCCGTTGAACGCACGCAGCTTACGCTGGCCATAATCTTCCAATATGGCGTTAGTGGCCTTGCGTTGTTCTTCGACCTTTCGGTTGGCGCTATCGACCATGGAGCGTGCATCGTTATTAATGTCTTTGGCGTTGCTGTGGTCTATCGCGCCGCTGACGCCTTTGGCCGCACCATATATACCGGCAGCGGCTGCGACAGCACCAATGATCATAGGAATGGGCATGGTCGTTTCCTTATTCAAGAATAATCGAAATGGTTTTGCTGACTTCCTGATTCAGCGTTTCTGCACGCTCCAAGAGATCATCGAAAATGAAGTCTTCCAATTGATGGTGAAGCTGAAATTCTTTGAGGAGTGCCCATTCAACGCTGGTGATCGTGCCGTCGCGGAGGGCGACTAATAGCAGCTCGAAAAGGATGACCTTGGGCGCGGTCGGCAGCTCAAATTTCTTGTCTTTGAGTAATTCTTTCAGAACGGTCGTTGCAGCTTGCACCCGGGTTTCAGGCTTTTCCGCTTTGGAAACTGGATATTTTTTGAGGGCTTCGATGAGTTGTGCCGCCACATCATCGGACGGCTTTCCCCCAAACATGAAAGCAGCGGGGGAAGAACGTCCAAACATGCTACTGGAGGTGGAAGCACTTCCAAACATGCTAGTGGAGAGCGATGGCCGTGTGATGGACTGCTCAAGCTCAGTGATCATTTCGCGCTCTTTTTCGCCTTCTTGAATGGAAAGCGCACTGAGGTCGGTGCTGGAGGTAAATTCATCTGATGTCTTTCCATCCCACAGCAGCGGCTTGTCAGCTAGGGCCAACAGTTTTGCGAGATCAAGTAGATGTTTTTGGTCCGGTTCGGACAGAAGTTTGAGCAGCATGCAGGGTATCGTCCTTTTTCAGGTGTATCTTCAGGGCAAGTAAGGTTGGTTACAGCATCAGAGGGCTGTCGGAATTCATGAAGTCATCGAATTCCTCAATAGATTGGAATTGCAGTTCTTTTCCCAGCAAGGTGGCGTATCGATTGATAGTGGCTGCCAAGGCATCAACGCTGCCGCTACCGGCGGCATCCACAATGGCAAACAAACGTTTAGTTTCTTCCTGCAATTGAGGGATTTCACGACGCGTGAAGTCATCCAACTGCGCTTGTTCTTCGGCAATTTGGTCGCGGGCGGCGGCCTCAATGGCACGGATGCGCGCCAGTTGCTGACGGGAAAGCTCGACGCCACGGGCGGCGTCCAATGCGCTTTGGTAGAAGAGCGAAGAGAGGGTGTAGCCGATCATCCCGCCAATGGCAGCACCGACAAAGGGCACGGGAATGGCCAATTGTCCGAGTGCAGCCATCATGCTGCTGGAAAGCATGCCTGCGCCTTTCTCACCCACTTCGCTCAGTAATTGTGCCTCGCTGATCTCGCCGGTGACGTAGCGTTTCACCGAACTGCCCAGTGACAGGCAGATGTTGATCGCCAGCGCTGGAGCGTTGGTGCCGGCGAGCGTGCGCAAGGTTTGGTTGCTTGATTGTTGCATGCCACCTTTGAGCGCGGAGCCAGCGAAAGCCGTGGTGTATCCAAGGGCACCGGCTTTAACTGTGTCGAGGGCTAAATCCTGGGCAGCTTCACCCAATTGCTTTTTGTCTTGGGCGACGTTGAACGCATTGGTCAACAGCGAAATAACACCACCGATAACAGCGCCGTACTTCGCGCCCTCTATACCGGCCCGGTGGCTTGTACCGGCGATATCTTTCACCGTCTCGCGCAGCGGCTTTTCAGCGTAGTCGATGGCCTGCTTGGTAGTGATGCCAAGGTCAACGATGTCTTCTTCGGCAAGCTTGTCGAATCTGTCGGCACGGTCGCGGAATTGTTCGGCGAGCTCCGGTTTTCCCTTCTGTTCCGCCAGCAGTGCGTGTTTTCTCAAGCCTTCTGCACGCTTGTGACAGTAAGTCTTGGCGTCTTCGACCTGTTCGCTGGGTAGCTCCAGCTTTTTACCGAAGTATTTACTGTACTTGTGATCCTCATGACTAACCTGGTTGGCAACCTTGTTTCCGCTGGCCTCCAACTTGGTCTGGGCTTCGTAAATGATCTTGCCGTTTTCATCCACGCGGACCCGATCCACCGCTTCGCGGTACTTGGAATCGGTATCAATGCCGTAATGCTTCAAATCATCGCTGCGAATCGTGCGCTCAGAAGATTTGTTGATGATGGCTTCGGCGTTGTCACGACTGGTACCGGCAACTTCGCCAGCCCAGCCCGCTCGTTGTTTGACGCCGGTTTTTTCCTGGCTGATGCCTTTCAGGCCCTTGCTCAGTACTTTCCCGGCTTCATTGTCGACGCCTCTATAGGCTTTGACGAACTCGGCATTGGCACTGCCATAGCGGCTGACGGTTTCACTCGTGGAAAGTGCCGTTGCGGTGCGCCCGATATCCCGCTTGATTTCGTCTCTGCTGTCGTCTTGCACGCTCGCGGTTGAAGTAGGCGTAAAAGTGTCGTGGGACTTCATGGAGCCTCCTGGCAGGCGTGTGCATCGGTAATGGTGGCCGAGTGGTGTTGCATGGGTTGCGTATACAGCCCACTCATTTTTGTCAGCTTCTCTTTGATTACATCTACCCAACGTTTGGGCTCATGCAGGTGAACGCTCTCCCCCAACCCGAACACCCACCAAAGCGTTTCCTGATCGTCCGGCACTCGCGCGCGCAGGCGTTGCCAGTCGCTGCCTGGCAACGGCTTCAGGCTTTGCTCGGGGCTAAGCGGGGTTTCGTTCAGCAGCCAGGCGATATGCGGGGATACGTCGGCGATCAGTTCGTGGTGTTTGATCGGGCCGGGGCTGTTGAAGCCGCCGCTCTGGATGTAATGATCGATCTCGAAGTCGGGTTGTTCGCGGGTCGGCGCATCGAGGCACGCAGCCTGCTGGATGCGGTGCAGGGCGAATTGGCGAACGTCTGTGTAGCCTTCGACAGTACCTATCAGGTAGCTGACGGAGTGGCGCGAGATCATGCCAGCGGGGTGTATGCGTAGGGTCTTGTGCTCGCCTTTGCTGCGGCTGAGGTAGACGATCTCCAGTTGTCGCATTTCCAGTAGGGAAGTCGCCACCTGGGACCAGATGGCCGAGTCCACTTCGGCGGGCTGGAGCGCCTTGCCGTTGGGCAGAGTGCGTACGCGTTTGGCCCAGTGCGCCAGGTTATTATGTTCCAGCCCTTGGAGTTGCCGGTGCGCCAGGTCGAAATGGTGCGCCAGCAGGCTCAGCACACTGGGCGGCAGCAGCTTGCTCAGGTGGCTTTCGGCGAGGACGAATGCCAGTGCGGTGGGGGTGTCCAGTGCCGGAAAGTCGAATTGTGGAGTGTCCTTGGGAAAGCTCCAGAGATACGGGCGTTGGCTTTCGTCACAGAGCAGTGGAAAGTCCAGGGCGAGGCGGCCGATGAGGTCCCGTTGCAAGGTCCGACGGTCAATGTCGAAATTCTCGGCCTTGAGTCTTTGCAGCAGTTCGGTGGTGGAAATTCTCTTGGGCGCGCGCGGGATGAGGCGCAGCAGGGCCAAGTGCCTGAATAGCCTGTCTTTGGGATCTGACATGAGGGAACTGTGCTCGAATCAACCTTGATGGTTCGCTGGCGTCACATATCTGGCGAACATTCCATTAATGGCTTTTTAACACTATTTTGTTCTGCCCGCCAAGAGCGGATGGCCGAAGCTTCATGTCTGCTCAGTCCCGTTCGAAGGTCTGTTACGGAATTTTTCGCGGTCTAGTTCCCTCTTCAGTTCGTCGATCGCCTGGCTTTTCTTCATCACCACAGCACCAACAACCAATCCAATGGTAAAGCAGACCAACTCTTTCATGGGGAGCTCCTAGGGTGCTGACTTGGGGTGTTGAGAGCTATCCTCCACCAGCCATGCGACATTCTGTGTCGTTTAATGCATGGCGTTGTACCTAATCGACAGTGGCTATGTGGGGCTCCTCTTCGCTTGGTACACCTCTAGACCTCGCCATTTACTCGGCGTCATATTCGGGCAAATGCAGTGCAGTACAGCTCTACGGTCGCATAGCAGCCCCGGCTCGCCATAACGTGGCCAACCGGGGGCGTGGCAGCACTTGGTCGGAATTCCGAGTAATCCTTACTACCACTTAAATCGTGAGGACCTGGTTGGGCAGCTGTGTTCTTCCACCGAACAAGTTTTCTCTGCAAGTCGGCTACCAAGGGCTTTGTGGATGGCGGCCATGGTTTTGAATAAAGCCGAGGTTAAGTACAACCGCTGGATCACGACAAAAAATAAGTGATCGGGTACCGTGCCGATGACTGCCCAGGCATCAGCCAAGGGCAGTCTAATCGGGCGGTGTGAGCCTAGGAGTTACAGGTAACCCCGTTCCGCCAACGACACGCAGCCTTCATGGCCCACTACCACATGGTCCAATATTCGTGTGCCGACCATGTTCAGAGCGTTCTTGAGGATGTTGGTGAGCGTGCGGTCGGCTTGGCTGGGCTCCGGATCACCGGAGGGATGGTTGTGAACCATAATTACGGCCGCGGCATTATGTTCTAGAGCGATCTTGACCACTTCCCGTGGGTACACACTGGTACCGTCCAACGTGCCTCTGAACAGCTCCCTGAAGCCTATTACCCGGTGCTTGGTGTCGAGCAGTAGCAAAGCAAAGACTTCGTGCTCGTGGTACTGCAGCAGTGTTTGCAGGTGGCTGAAGACCTGCTTGGGCTCAGTCAGTGCCCGGCCTTTAGACAGGCGACTCATTGCCAGTTGTTGAGCCATCTGCAGGATGTCGGCCTCGGTGACCGGTGATTCCATGACATAGGTGCCGGTCGTTTCACCGGCTTTGAGCTTGTGATATTTCATGGGTATTCTCTTGAATTGGAGGACATTGGGTCAGGTTGGACGCGTAATCAGTGGGCGCGAGCAGAGTGGTCGCTGCCGCTTTGGAGGGATTTGGATTCCAGTTTTTGTACCAGTGAGGTTTTGGCAGGGGCCGCTGGTTTGGGGGCTGCTTCTGTCTTGCTGGTCTGATCTTCAGCTGCGGGAAAGAACTCCTCGACGATGGCCCCGGTGTCCTCATCACTGTCTTCAAAAGCTCCGTTGCTAAAGCCCTGTTGTGCCGCGTGATCCAAGGCGGTCTGATCAAAGCCTGCGGCTTGCCGGGTTTCCTCCAGTTGTTTGGCTTCCAGCAAGGCGTCTTCTAGGCTAAACCCGCTGCGCACGGTGATGTCCACGTAGAAGATCGGCGTGCCGTGGCTTTGGCGGGTGGACTTGCCGCGAAGACGCAACTCCAGCGGCAGGCAGGCGAGACGGTCTCCGGAAATGGCTTGTAGGTAATGTAGGCGTGCCGCCAGGGTACGGATGCTGTTGTAGCCCGTGGTACGAAAGACAAAGCTGCCCAACGGATCGTCATCGCCAATCACCACGTTCAGCCGGCCGTAAGGCTTGCAGGCATTGCCTTGAGCCAATGAACAACCATCCGGTGAAGGGCAGGGCAACGACTGAATGCCGTCCTTGGTCAAACGCTTGCAGGTCTCACCATTGCCTACACAGACTGGTCGTCCGGTGTTACGGTCGAACAGGCTATAGTCAGCCCGAAAGTTGAGGTCGGGCTCGTTGAACAGCAGCCGGATCGGAATGCTGCGCAGCTTGCCGTCCTGGCCATTGCGCAGCTCCTCGTTGAGTGGATGCAGTAACCAGCCGTCGCGGCTCTGTACTTGGGAGGTGAGGGTGAATTGATCGTCCTTTTCCGGCAGACGCTTGCCGTTCTTTTCGACGACCTTGCCGATGGAAATGCGGCCCAAAATCGGGGGCGTGATGGCTAAACCTTTGAGCATGGGAGTTCCCCTGTATCTGAACTAAAAACGCCACCGAGACCGCGCAAACGGCCAGGGTGGCGCTGGAGAGAAAGGGCATGGGAATAAGGGAGGAGCGAACAAACGTTCAGGCCAGCAGAAAACGCCGACTGCCGGTTTTGGTGGTCGAGTAGCGCACTTGCAGATGGGGCTTTTCTTTCAGCAGACGGGGGATATCCAGGGCCACGCTGTCTTTGGCTTTCTTCCAAGTGATGTAGCCAGTTGCGAAGATCGCCCGACTGGCATCGCCCATGGCCTGTTGCAACGTTTGCTTGAGCTGAGCTTCCTGCTTCTCCTGCAGAGCAATCGATTCTCGCACGCTCTGTAGTTCGGTAAAGGTCGTACAGAGCCTCGTGTCATGGCTGAAGTCCAGGCTTTGCCCACTGTCCTGCGGGTAAAGGCAGCGCAACGCCTGCTCCGCCGAGGCAGATCCGTCTGCCGGCGGCGGGGTATCACTGACGACGTAATCCCAGAACAACCGCTCCAGGTCGATCAGCCGAGCAATCAGTGGTTCATCGCGTTCAATGCGATGGATTTCCAGGTGCTGACCACCGAGCAGTACCGCCACATCAGCGGCCTGCTTGCCGGTGACGGCGAGCTGGTGCATGACTTGCAACTGCACATACTCGGGCACACCCTCCTTCCAGAGGCGTGCGCCGTTTATGCCGGCGGTTTTGCATTCGAGAATCTGCACTTCTGATGCGCCGATCACCTCACGGTCGATATTGGCCAGCATCCAGTTCAACTGCGGAGCCGGGTGTTGCAGCACGGCATTGATCCGTCGCACCCGGTGACCGCTACGCTTGGTGTAATGCGCAGCCACGATAGGCTCCAAAATGTTGCCCCAGTAAGCCGGGCTTTCCTCGTCTTGCGGATCGAGCTTGGGCAGTGATTCATCACGCCCGGTTTTCTCCAGCCACAGCTCCAGCTGGGACTTGTAAGGGTTCAGGCCCACGGCAGCGGCAGCATCCGAGCTGCCGATGCCTTGTTTACGCACGGCCAACCAGTCCTCACGCGGCAGTTGTTTAGTCCCCACCAGGCGTAAGGCAGGACGGGGTTTGCTGCTGGGGTGTCGCAGAGTTTGTGTGCTCATGATGTTTTCCTGTGCGGCATAAAAAACGCCCGGCCAGCACGAGGCTGGCCAGGCGTTTTAAGGAGTGAGAAGAATGAGAAGGGGGTGAGGTTGATGAAGACAGCGAAAACAGGGGCTAAGCTGCAAGTTGTAGCGCAGCCTCCAGCGCCCGTTGCTTGATCTGTGCACCTTGACCGAACCAGGCAGAGTCCATGCGGTATTCGTTACTACGAGCCCTGCGTTCGTGATCGACATACTCGGTCACAGCATTGAGCAAGCCCCACGCAGTTCCTTGGGCCGATTCCAGCGTGGCGCCGCGACCTCCGCCTTCGTACAGGCTTTGAACCTTGCGCAGTGCGCGCTCGTTCGGCAGGACTTCCGGCAGTTTGCTATTGGGGGTTACGTCACACAAAACGTTCATGAAGAAGCCCATCGCTTCATGCCACTGCACCTTGCGTTCAGCCAGTGCTCGCATGCGGTACATGAACTCGTCCCACTGGGAGACGGCGATGCCCAACTGTTTTTTCACTGCCTGCGGATCGAAGCGGGTGTTATGTGGCACCTTGATCGCCTTGGTCGTACCGTCCAGGGCAATGGTCAACGTGTTGTTGCAGACCACGCGCACGGTGGTCGGGGTGGCGGTAGTGGCCAATGTGCCGTCACAGGACGTGGCCAGCAGCAGGTAGCCATTCACCTGGTCGCTGCCCTTCAGCGCCATGCCTTGTCCTGTACGGGCCAGCGCCCAGAACTTGCGACCGCCTTTGAGCACTCCAGCGGTTTCCAGTTCGTAGCCCGAGACTTCGGTGAGATCGCGATAGAACTCCAAGACCTCACGCGGCTGCACGACCTGGTAGCGCTGAGAAACCACCGACAGTGGGGCCTTGGTGTCGGAGCGATACAGCACCTTCTGTTCAGGGAAAGTGTGAACATTGAGCCCAAAGTACCGATGCTAGATCTCGATTGCCGTCGGCTGTCCTGAAAACAAACAACATACAGCAGGAGATGCACAACAGAACAGCACTA